>JAKAJA010000501.1 GCA_021814085.1 Acidobacteriota bacterium
GGCCATCGCCCTGGCGGGCGCCAAGGCCTGGGGCCACGTGGGCAGCGGGGGGCTCCTCCTCGTCCTCCCCGCGGACCACCACATCCCCGAGGGGGAGCCCTTCGCCCGGACCATCGGCCGGCTGGCCCGCGCGGCGGTGGCGGAGGAGGCCCTGGGGGTCATGGGCATCGCCCCCACGGGACCCGAGGTCTCCTACGGCTATATCGAGCAGGGGGCAGCCGTGGGGGAGGGGTTCCGCGTGGCCCGCTTCATCGAAAAGCCCGACCGCCCAGCGGCCGAGGCCCTCCTCGCCAAGGGCAACGTGGCGTGGAACTCCGGCATGTTCCTCTACCCCCTTACCGTCCTCAGGGAGGAGATGGAGGCGCACGTCCCCGGGTTGTGGGCGGCGGCGGAAGCGTGGCTCGAGCGCCGCGACCCGGAGCCATACCGCGCCGCGAGGAGCGTCTCCGTGGACTACGCCCTCATGGAGAAGTCCTCTCGGGTGGTCATGGTCCCCGCGCGCTTTCCCTGGAACGACGTTGGCACTTTCTCCGCCCTCCACGACCTGCTCCCCAAGGATGCCGACGGGAACTCGGGCTGGGGCCCGGGCCGCGTGGAGGGTTGCACGGGCTGCCTCGTAGTGACGCGCACTTCCAAGGTCCTCGCGCGCGACCTCCACGGCATGGCCGTCATCGAGGGCGAGGGCGGTCTCCTCGTGACCCCCCTCAAGGGGTCCGAGGGCATCCGCTCCGGCGTCGAGGCCATCCTCCGCGCCTGTTCCTGAGTTTTTGATTTTCTCTTTTCCTACTCACCTACTCTCCTCCTCACCTACTCACGTCTTTTCGGGAGCAGGGAGCGGGGAGCGGGGAGCAGGCGATCCGGTAGCGGCGTAGTTCCTCCTAATCACCTACTCTCCTCCTCACCTACTCACGTCATTCCCCCGGAGGTCTTCCCACGATGAAAGGCATCATCCTGGCGGGCGGATCGGGCACGCGCCTCTACCCGCTCACGACCGCGGTGAGCAAACAGCTCATGCCCGTCTACAACAAGCCCATGATCTACTACCCCCTCTCCACCCTCATGCTCGCGGGGATGCGGGAGATCCTCCTCATCTCCACGCCCCACGACCTGCCCCTCTTCAGGCGCCAGCTCGGTGACGGGAGCCAGTGGGGGATCCGCCTGGAGTACGCCGAGCAGCCCACTCCCGGAGGCCTGGCGCAGGCCTTCACCATCGGCGCGGACTTCGTGGCGGGCCGCCACGCCTGCCTCATTCTGGGGGACAACATCTTTTACGGCGAAGGCCTCACGAAGACCATGGCCAAGGCGGCCCACAAGCGCGAGGGCGCCACGATCTTCGCCTACTACGTGAGGGACCCCGAGCGGTACGGCGTGGTGGAGTTCGACAGGGCGGGCCGGGCCATCTCCATCGAAGAGAAGCCCGAGGTGCCCAAGTCCAACTTCGCCGTCCCCGGGCTCTACTTCTACGACCAGGAAGTGGTGCGCATCGCCTCCGAACTCAGGCCATCCCCCCGCGGCGAGCTGGAGATCACGGACCTGAACCGCGTCTACCTGGAGGCCGGCGCCCTGCGGGTGGAGACCCTGGGCCGCGGCACCGCCTGGCTGGACACGGGGACCCACGAGGCCCTCCACCAGGCGGCCAACTACGTGCAGGCCGTGGAGGAGCGGCAGGGCCTCATGATCGGCTGCCTCGAGGAGGTGGCCCTGGGCAAGGGCTGGATCGGCGCGGAGGACGTGCGCCGCATCGCCGGGCCCATGACGAAGAACAGCTACGGGCGGTATCTCCTGAGCCTGCTCGACCATCCCATCCCGACCGCGTGAGGTGACGGCATGATCCACGACGTGAAGACGAAGAAGCTGAAGGTCATCCCCGACGACCGCGGACGCCTCATGGAGATGCTCCGCAACGACGACGAATGCTTCGATACCTTCGGGCAGGTCTACCTCTCCACCACCTACCCCGGCGTGGTGAAGGCCTGGCACTACCACAAGCTCCAGAAGGACAACTTCGTCTGCGTGAAGGGCATGGTGAAGCTCGTCCTCTGCGACACCCGCGAGGGCTCGCCCACGAAGGGCGAGGTCACCGAGTTCGTCATCGGGGAGCACAACCCCCTCCTCGTGCAGGTGCCCATCGGCGTCTACCACGGCTGGAAGTGCATCGGGCAGGAGGAAGCCTTCGTCATCAACACCACGACCAAGACCTACGACTACAGGGAGCCCGACGAGTACCGGCTGGATCCCCACGAGAACGGCGTCATCCAGTACGACTGGGCCACCAGGGACAGGTAAAGACCGAGCCAACGAGGGAACGAGTGAACGAGCCAATGCGGGAATTGAAAAAAATGTCGAATCGGAACGCCTTTCCACTCTCTTTCGCTGGCTCTTTGTCTCGTTGGCTCGTTGGCTCTTTGGCTCGTTGACTCGTTCCCTACCCTGCCGGGAGGTCCGATCTGAAAATGACGCGCATCGCGTTCCTCGGCGCCAACGGCATGCTCGGCCGGGATGCGGTTCCTCTTTTCGAGGGGGCGGGCCACAGCGTGGCCGTGGCCGATCTTCCCGAAGTGGACATCACGTCGGCCTCCTCCCTCGCCGCCTTC
>JAKAJA010000502.1 GCA_021814085.1 Acidobacteriota bacterium
CGCGGCGGACAGGCCCGAGGCGGGGCTCACGGCGAGGGCCACGGAGACCTCCGACGTGGCCACGAGGTCGGGGGCGATGCGGTACCGTTCCAGAACCTCGAAAACGCGGCGCAAGAAGCCCTGGGCCTTGAACATCCTCGCCGATACGAGGTTGACCACCGTCATCCCCTCCTTGTAGGCGATGCTCTTGACCGGGTGGCCGTTGGCCCGGGTCTCGGCGAGGATCAGCGTGCCCTGCCCCGCGGGCCGCGAGGTATTGAGCACCCGCACCGGTATTCCCCGCTCCACGGCGGGAGCTAGGGTCTTGGGGTGGAGCACCCGTGCTCCGAAGAAGGCCAGTTCCGCGGCCTCCTGGAAGCTCATGACGGGGATGTTGCGGGCGCCGGGCACGAGGGAGGGATCGGCCGTCATGATGCCGTCCACGTCGGTCCAAATCTCGATCTCCTCCGCTCCGAGCGCCGCCCCAAGGAGCGACGCCGTGAAGTCGGATCCGCCGCGCCCAAGGGTGGTCGCGGTCCCCGCGGTGGACCGTCCCAAGAACCCTTGGATCACGGGAATCCGCCCGGCCCGAACGAGCGGCAGGAGGACGGCCTCCCCTCGCTTCCGGATCTCGTCGAAGAGGGGTTCGGCCTGGGTGTGCCGACCGTCGGTGACCACCACGTCCCGCGCGTCAGTCCACTCCGCGGGCAGGCCTTCCCGGAGGAGGATCGCCGTGAGGATTCGGGTGGAGAGTACCTCGCCGAAGCCCAGAAGACGGTCCTGGACGGCGGGGGAGAAGTCCCACAGGACGGACAGCCCGCGAGCCACGGCCTCCACCTCGGAGAAGAGAACCTCGCACTGCGCCCAGGCGGCCTCGGCCTCCCCCTCAAGGAGTTGGCCCACGATGGTTCTGTGGAAATCCTTCAGGGAGGCGAGGGCGCCGAGACTCTCGTGGAGGTTTCCTTCGGCCGCACGCGCTCCGATGTGGAAGAGCCGGTCCGTCGTGTCTCCCATGGCGGAGAATACGAGGATGGGCTGCCGGTCTGCCCGGCCCTTGACCACGTGGACGACCTTGCGGATGTTGTCGGAGTCACCCACGGAGGTTCCCCCGAACTTGAGAATCCTCATGGGGTGGCCCTCCCTAAAACCGCTGCCACGAGGGGGCCGAGCTGGTCGTACTCCACCAGGAAGGCGTCGTGCCCGAAGGGAGAGGCGATCTCCGCATAGGTGGCGTTTTTGCCCATATCGAGGAGCAGTGCCGCGGCCTCCCTCATCTCCCGCGCCGGGAAGAGGGCGTCCGTGTCGATGCCCACACAGAGAACCTTCGCATCGATCGCAGACAGCGCCGCCTCGATCCCACCTCGGCCCCGCGCCACCTCGTGCAGGTCCATGGCCGTGGTGAGCGCGAGGTAGGTCCTGGCGTCGAATCGGTTCACGAGCTTCTCCCCCTGGTGCCTCAGGTACCGCTCCACCTGAAAGAGGTTCTCCGGGTCCAGGGACCGTGCGGGGTCGGCGTCCTCCCGGTCCCTTCCGAAGCGGCTTTGGAAGAGCCGGTCCGTGCGGTAGGTGGTCATGGCCAGCTGCCGGGCCAAGGCCAAACCGTTCACGGGACCAGGGCCCACGTACCTGCCCCCTTCCCATCCCGGATCCCCGAGGATGGCCTGGCGGGCCACTGCGTCGAAGGCCACGGCCCACGGGGACGTGCTCGGACCTCCCGCCATGGGCACGGCCGCGCGGGCGAAGCCGGGGTACTCGACGATGAACTCCCAGGTCACCATGGCTCCCAGGGAGCCTCCGAGAATGAGGGCCAACCCTCTCACCCCGAGGTGGTCGAGGAGGATTTTCTGCGCACGAGCCATGTCTCGGGTGGTGACGACGGGAAAGTCCGGTCCGTAAGGTTTTCCCGTGGCCGGGTTCAGATCGGACGGTCCGGCGGTCCCGTAGCATCCGCCCACCAAATTGGCGCAGACGATGAAATGGGTCGCCGGATCCAGCCCCTTCCCGGGACCGATCAGCCCCTCCCACCAGCCGGGGCGCGCGCCTTCCGGACCACCGCCTGACGCGGCGTGGGCATCTCCCGTGAGGGCGTGGATCACGAGGACCGCGTTGTCCCCTGCCGCGTTGAGGCCTCCCCACGTCTCGTACGCGATGCGCAGGCCGGGCAGCGTGGCGCCGCACTCGAAGGCGAAGGGGGCATCTTGAATAAGGGTGCCGCCCGTGGAGCGCGCGGGATGACCTTCAGAATGAGGTTTCATTTGGGCTTGCTCCTTCATGGGATCCCCGGCTCAAGTCTTGTCAAGCGCTTGCGAGAGATCCTCCAAGATGTCATCGATGTATTCGATCCCCACCGACAGCCTCACCAGGTCCGGCGTGATGCCTCCCGCCATCTGGTCCTCCCCGCTGAGCTGGGAATGGGTGGTCGTGGCCGGGTGGATGGCCAGGCTCTTGGCGTCCCCCACGTTGGCGAGGTGCGAGAAGAGGGTCAGGCCGTCGATGAACTTCTGCCCGCCTTCCCTGCCGCCCTTGATGCCGAACACGACGACGCCACCAAATCCCCCGTTCAAGATCCTCCTGGCCGTGGTGTGAGAGGGATCGTCCTCCAGGCCAGGATAC
>JAKAJA010000503.1 GCA_021814085.1 Acidobacteriota bacterium
AGATACCCTAGTAAAGCTCCTCTCGCGCAGGGGCTACGACCTGGCCACGGCGGAGGACGGCGCCCAGGCGCTACGTGTGGTTCTCAGGGGTGGGGTGGACGTGGCCCTGCTGGACCTCAAGATGCCGGGTTTGAGCGGGTTCGACACTCTGAGGGAATTCAAGCGGATCGCCCCGGGCCTCGAAGTGATCATCCTCACAGGGCACCTGCTGAAGTCCACGGAGCAGGAGGGCCTCGCCCTGGGAGCCTTCGCCTACCTCACCAAGCCATGCACCGTGGCGGAACTCGTGAAGACCATCGAGGCCGCGCGAGCGGCTCAGTGCACGAGCGGCGGCGTCAGGCCGGCGCCCGAGGCGGGGGCCTGACCCTTGCCTGGCCATGAAACCTCGCGTCTGAGGCAGGCTCTGGGGTGGCTGGGAGAGTCCTTCCTGACCTTTCTCGAAATCATCGGATTGAGGCGGGAAAGGGCGGCCGACTTTGATGAGCGTCTAGGCAAGCTAAAGCTGCGCTACTACCACTTTCGCAGCCTCCTCTCCGCGAACAACGAGCTGCTCGAGCAGATCTCCGGGATGGAAGTGCGCCTGGGCTCCGAAACCCCTCTTACCCTGGAGGAGGTCCGGTCGAGGGCGCTGGCGGCGGAAGTATGCGCCCATCGCATGGTCACCAGCTTCGCAACCCTTTCAGGGGGAACATACCCCGCCGTCGAGAAGGTCCTCTCCAGGCTCCAGCAACGGATCGCCGCCTGCCTCCAAACCGAGGTCTCCTCGAAGGAAGTGCCCCTCGTACTGCCCCTGGACCAGCTCGACCTGTCCATGGCTCACGTGGCAGGGCACAAGATGGCGGCCCTCGGAGAAATCCGAAACCGGCTGAAGATGCCAGTGCCGGAGGGCTTCGCCGTCACCACCGCGGCCTTCCAGCAGAGCCTCGAGGCCGCCTGTCCGGGGAGCCAGGGCGGAGCGCCATCGGGGGCCGCGTCGGAGGCGGAGATCGCGGCGTGGGCCGTACGCATGCGCTCGCGCCTCCTGGGTTCGGCCCTGCCGGAGGAAGTGGGGCGGACCATCCTGGAAGCCTATGCGAGGCTTGGGCACGGGTCTTCTCCCCCCGTGGCCGTCCGCTCCAGCGCCCTCGACGAAGACGGGGAGGCTTCCTTCGCGGGACAGTATCTGACCCTGCTTAACGTGGGAGCGGAAGGCCTCCTCTCCGCCTACCTCGAGGTCGTGGCGAGCGCTTACGAGCCGGAGGTCCTGCTCTACAGGCGAAATCTGGAGTTGGAGAGCGCGGAACCCCGCGTGGCCGTGGGGTGCATGGTCATGGTGGACGCCATGGCCTCGGGGGTGGCCTTCTCCCGGGACCCCACGGGAGAAGCGCCCGGCGAGGTGCTCATCCACGCGGCGTGGGGCCTTGGCCCTTCCGTTGCGGACGGGAAGGTGAACCCCGACGTGTACCGGGTGGCCCGCGACCCCGGCCGTCCCTCCCTGGAGATCCGGACCTCCCGCCAAGCGTCGAGGACCGTAGGGGTCCCCGGCGGAGGCATTACAGAGGAGGCGGTCCCCGATGACATGCAGTCCAGGACCCCACTGGCCCCGGATGAGATCCGCACCGTCGCTTCGTGGGCACTCAGACTCGAGGAGCATTTCGGCGCGCCACAGGACATGGAGTGGGCCATGGACGGCAGCCGGCGCCTCTTCGTCCTCCAGAGCCGGCCGGGCCTAACCTCGGCACCGGCGCGCGAAGGGGAGATCCCCCCGGCGGAAGACGCCCCGGTCCTTCTGGAGGGAGGAGACACGGCGGCGACAGGAGCGGGCGCTGGGCCCGTCTTCATCCCGGGCAGGGAGGGCCGCCTCGACGATTTTCCTGACGGGGGCATCCTCGTGGTCAGCCACTCCAGTCCCCGGTACGTGCGCGTCATGAAGAGGGCCTCTGCCATCGTGGCCGAAGTGGGGAGCGCCGTAGGGCACATGGCATCCCTCTCGCGCGAGTTCGGAGTCCCAACCCTCGTAGGCGTGGAGCGGGCGACATCCGTGTTGGCTCCCGGCCGCACGGTCACCGTCGACGCCACCGGGCGCCGGGTCTACGACGGACGCCTGGAGGCCCTCCTGGGCCGATCCGCCGCGGATCCGAAGCCCCGCCCGAGAACCCGGGCTTCAAAGGCCCTCGCCGAGGTGGCGCGGTACGTGGTCCCGCTCACCCTCACGGACCCCAGAGATCCCGGGTTCACGCCCCTCAACTGCAGGTCGCTCCACGACCTGGCCCGCTACCTGCACGAGAAGTCCTTCCAGGAGATGTTCGGCATCGGCCAGCTCGTCGGGGACGCGAGGCACCAGACGCCCCAGCTCGACATCTTCCTCCCCGTGGACCTCTATATCATCGACCTGGGCGGGGGCCTCGACGCCAGGCCTGGCGAGCGCAAGGTCAAGCGCGGCCAGATCCTTTCCCAGCCCTTCGCCGCCATGATCGAGGGCATGCTCCACAAAGGCATTCCCCGCTTCGGCCCCAGAGCCATGGACGCCCAGGGCTTCATGCAGGTGGTGATGCGCAGAGCCTTCGCGGGACCCGACGCCGACAGCAGCCTCCGGGACCCTAGCTTCGCCA
>JAKAJA010000504.1 GCA_021814085.1 Acidobacteriota bacterium
CCCCGCATGACACCGATACGCCGGGATTGCCGCGTCGGCCTGCGGCCTCCTCGCAATGACGTGAACTTCCTGTCCCCTTTTCCCTTGTCTCCTTTACTCCTGTCGCCTGTCCTCTTTTCTCCTGTCCCCTGTCCCCCGTTCTCCCTGCTCCCCTTCTCCCTGCTCCCCTGTCCCTACTTATACATCTCCACGAGCGGCGCGAGGGCCTCGAGGACCTCGGCGCGCATCTGGCGGAGGCGTTCCCCCGTTTCCTTCTGGGTCCGGAGGGTGATGGCGGCCGCGGCGAGGTGCACGAACTGGGCCCGGATCGCGTAGTACCTCGTGGCCCAGAGCCCGCAAGGCCCGCCGAGCGCCACGGCACAGATGCCCCACCACGGCCCCCCGGCCCACCAGATCAGAACCCCCTGGCCGAGGTAGAAGAGAGGGAAGAAAATCAATCCTCCGTATATCTTGTAGGTGGCCACCACGTCCCGCTCTTTGGCGGCCGCCACAGCCAGGCGCCCCGACAGAAAGTAGGGGAGGAAGTTGAAGAGCCATCCATAGAGCGCCGCGGGATACCCCAGGACGATCACGGCAAGGCGTTTCCAGGTATAGGACAGCGCCGCGCCGAAGGTCGTCTCCCTGGCCACATCCGCATCCCGAAGCTCCAGGAGGTCCAGCATGCGCAGGTAGGCCTTCGCCCTGGTCACCAGGGCATGGACCCGCGTCGGGCGCTCCAGGCGGGCCTGGTAAAATTTGTTCACGAGGGCGCGAAGCACTTCGGCCTCCGGCGGGTCATCACCCTCCACGCCCGCCAATCCCAGGGCCATCCCCCTGATACGCTCCAGGAAGCGGATGTCCTCCCACCGCTCCGCGTTCACCGTAAGGGATACCAGGGCCTCGCGGATGCGCTCCGTGAGGGCCTCCACCGCCGCCGGTTCCTCCCCCCCGCCCCAGGAGAGATCCTCGTAGGGGATGGGGACTCCGAAGGAGATGGTGACGTTGCTCCGGAACGCCGACTTGGACTTGTAGAGGAGGCCCGCCGGGAGGAGCGTCGGCCGTGCGCCGCGGAAGAAGGCCCTCCCTATGATGCGCGCGGTCCCCGTCTTCAGGGGCATGAGGTGGGGCGCATCGTGGCTCACCCCCTCCGGGAAGAGGGACAGGGCGCCCCCGTCCAGGAGGATGTGCTCGCAGGCCTCGAACGTGGCCAGGTTGCGCGACATGTCGCTCCCCTCGTCCTGGCGGCGCGCCACGGGGAGAGCCATCAGGAGCCTCAGGAAGGGCGCCACCATGGGATTCCGGAAGAGGGTGGCCTTGGCCAGGAAACGGACGGGGCGGGGCGACACGCAGAGGAGGAGGAAGGGATCCAGCAGGGCGTTCTCGTGGTTCGCTACGATGACCAGCGGCCCTTGGACGGGCATCCGGTCCTCCCCGATGACCACGACCCTCCGGAAGAAGAGGTGCAGGATCAGCCTGAAGAATTGAAGCACCGCCCGCTCCGTCATCCGCATGGGCCCATTGTCGCCGGAAGATGGCCGCCCGGCAATGTTGACGGAAACGGACCCCCGTGATGAAGTATCAGGGCATGCGAGAACCGGCGCCACCTCAGGCAGACACCCCCACCGCCCTCCTTCCCTCTCAGGGCCTCGCCCGCTCCGCGCGCCTCGGCCTCGTGATCCTCACGGGGATGAACATTCTGAACTACCTGGACCGGTTCGTCGTGTCGGCCCTGGTGGAGAGCCTGAAGGCCTCCGAGCTGCACCTCTCGGACACCCAGTGCGGGGCACTCGGCACGGCCTTCATGATCGTCTATATGGCGGCTTCCCCCGTCTTCGGCGCCCTGGGCGACCGCGGCAACCGCCCCCGCCTCGTGGCCTTTGGCGTGGGGCTCTGGAGCCTCGCTACGGCCGCCGCCGGGTTCGCCCGGGGCTTCGCGACCCTCTTCGCGGCCCGCTCCACCGTGGGCATAGGCGAGGCCGCCTACGGCACCATCTCCCCCGCCATGCTCGCCGACTACTTCCCCAAGGAACAACGGGGGCGGGTCTTCGCCGTCTTCTTCTCCGCCATACCCATCGGCTCGGCCTTGGGCTACGTCCTGGGCGGGCTGGTGGACCGGCACTTCGGCTGGAGGGCGGCCTTCTTCATCGCGGGGGTCCCGGGCGTCCTCCTCGCATCCCTGGCCCTCCTCCTAAAGGACCCTCCCCGGGGCGCGCACGACGAGGATCTCCCCTCGGCCCACATACCCACACCGGGCCTCCTGAAGGCTTACGGCGACCTCCTCCGCAATGCCCCCTACCTCCTCTCGGTCCTGGGCTACGCCGCCTACACCTTCGCCCTCGGGGCCCTCGCCTTCTGGATGCCGGCCTTTCTCGAGCGGGTCAGGGAGATTCCCAAGGAGGAGGCCACGGTGACCTTCGGCGCCATCGTGGTGGCCACGGGCTTCACAGGGACATTCGCGGGGGGATGGCTCGGGGACCGTCTCCTGAAGTGGAACCGGCAGTCCTACCTTTGGGTCTCGGGGGTGGCCACCCTCCTCGCCGTGCCCCCCACGATCATTGCCCTCACCTCGCCCCGGCCCGCCGTCTTCTATGCGGCCATGGTTGCG
>JAKAJA010000505.1 GCA_021814085.1 Acidobacteriota bacterium
CTGGCACGTCTCCTCGGCCGCGCCGTGGCCCGCGCGGTCACACGCACCTGGCCCGATGAGCGCTGGGACACGGTGGTCTACATCCCCAGCCCCCTGAGGCGGAGATGGGCACGCGGCTTCGAACCCGCCGGCCTCGTGGCCCGAGAGGCGGCCGCCGCCCTCCACCTGCCCTGCCGGCGCCTTCTCCGTTCCAGGAAGCCCTCCCAGGTGCAGAAGGGGCTGAGCAAGGCCGCCCGGCGCGCCAACGTCCGATCCACCTTCGAGGCCATACGCACGGAGTTGAAGGGCCGCCGCGTCCTGCTGGTGGACGACGTGCGGACGACGGGTGCCACCCTCCGTGAGGCCGCCAGGGCCCTCTCGCGGGCCGGTGCCACCGTGCACGCCGCCACCTTCGCCACGGTCCTCCGCCGGAATCTCGATCTCATGGAGGCGGACAATCCAGGATCTCCGACGGGTGGGCAAGATCCCTCTTAGGAGGATTCGCGCTGGCCCCACCGTCAGGCCCGTTGTATACTTTTGCCCTTTGGAGACACCATGGGCGTCAACCCCTTCACGGTCCTGAGCAACGTGCGCCGCGGCCCCTACTGCACCCTCACCCTCCGCGGCGAAGTGGCCCCTTCGGAGCCCGGCCAGTTCTACATGCTGCGGGGCGAATGGGGGGCCGATCCCCTCCTGCCGCGCCCCCTCTCCATCCTGGGCGAAGACGCCTCCGCCGGGACGATCCGGTTCCTCCTCAAGGTCGTGGGAAAGGGCACGCAGCGTCTCTACGAACTGGAGCCCGGGCAGAGGGTCACGGGCCTCGGACCCCTGGGGCGCCCCTTCCCGAGGGAGGTCTTCCCCAAAGACCGCCCCGCGGTTCTCGTGGGCGGAGGAGTGGGTGTGCCTCCCCTCGTCTTCCTCGCCGAAGCCCTGCGCCGGGAAGGTTCCGCCTTCACCTTCCTTCAGGGCGCGAGAACGGCGGAGGACCTCCTCTGCATGGAAGAGCTCGGAGTGCTCGGCGTATCTCCCGTCGTCACCACCGAGGACGGCAGCTCCGGGGAGAAGGGCCTGGTGACGGCTCCCCTGGAGCGGTCCCTCTCGAAGGGGTCGTCCGCCGCCTATGCCTGCGGGCCCGAGGGGATGCTCAAGGCCGTGGCCCGCATGTGCTCTGGCAAAACCCAGTCGCACCTCAGCCTGGAAGCCCGCATGGGGTGTGGCTACGGCGTGTGCCTGGGCTGCGTGGTGGCCGTGAACCGGGACGGGCGGCGCGTCTACGAGCGCGTGTGCCAGGAAGGCCCGGTCTTCGACGGTGAGGTGATCCTGTGGGAGTAGACCTAGCCATCTCCATCGGTTCCGTCCGCCTCAAGAACCCCGTGACCCTCGCCTCGGGATGCTGCGGCTACGGCCTGGATATGGAACCGCACCTGGACCTGAACCGCCTCGGCGGCGTATTCCTCAAGGGCCTATCCATGGCCGGCAGTGAAGGCAACAGACCTCCCCGCATCTGGGAGACCGGGGGCGGCATGATCAACGCCATCGGCCTCCAGAACGTGGGGGTCGCCCCGTTCCTGCGGGAGAAGGCCCCCAAACTCCGCGGCTATGACACGGCCTTCGTGGCCAACTTCTACGGCCACACCGTGGACCAGTACGTGGAGGCTGCACGCGCCCTCGGCGAGGAGCCATGCCTCGCGGCCCTCGAGATGAACATCTCCTGCCCCAACATCCAGGAGGGGGGCATCCAGTTCGGCACGGACCCCGCCTCCGTCTACAAGGTCACCAAGGCCTGCCGCGACGCCACCTCCAAGCCCCTGTGGGTGAAGCTGAGCCCCAACGCGGCGGACGTGACGGCCACGGCCAAGGCCGCGGAGGACGCGGGTGCCGACGCCCTCACGTGCATCAACACCATGCCCGCCATGGCCATCGACGTGGAGAAGCGCGAGTTCCGGATCTCCAACAAGATCGGGGGCCTCAGCGGCCCCGCCCTGAAACCCATCGCGGTGCGCATCGTCTACCAGGTGAGCAAGGTGGTCAGCATCCCCGTGGTGGGCATCGGGGGAATCTGCACGGCCGCGGACGCGCTGGAATTCGTTCTGGCGGGAGCGCGGGCGGTTCAGGTGGGCACGGCCCTCTTCGTGGACCCGCAGTGCCCCTACGCCATCCTCGCGGGCATGGAGGATTACTGCCTCCGCCACGGCTTCCCCTCGGTGGAATCCCTCGTGGGCCAGATGAGGGACGGCGCCCCCATGCCGAAGTGTCATGAGTGACGGGAGAACGGTAGCGGGGAGCGGGGAGAAGGAGAGCCTTTCCTGCTTCCTGCTTCCTGCTTCCTGCTCCCTGCTCCCTGCTCCCGGCTCCCGGCCTCGAAGGCCCCCTTCGGAGGAGTAAATGTCTGAACTGATCATCGCCGTGGACGTGCGCGAAGAGAAGAGGCTGAACGATCTCCTGGCGGCCGTGAGCGGGCAGCCCGTCTGGGTCAAGCTCGGGTTCGAATCCCTCTACGCCTTCGGCCTCCCCCTCGTGGAGCGCGTCACGTCGAAGGGGTTCAAGGTCTTCGCCGACGTGAAGCTCCACGACATCCCCAACACCGTG
>JAKAJA010000506.1 GCA_021814085.1 Acidobacteriota bacterium
TGCCCGGGGTCTCCGAGGTGGCGGGGATCGGCGGGTTCCAGAAGCAGTACCAGGTGACCATCGCCCCGAGCCGGCTGCAGGCCTACGGGATTTCCATCATGGAGGTCATGCAGGCCATCCAGAGGAGCAACAACGAGGTGGGCGGGCGCCTCATCGAGTGGGCCGGCACCGAGTACATGGTCCGGGCCAGGGGGTACGTGACGTCCACAGCCGATCTCGAGAAGGTGGTCGTCAAGACCAACGGGAGCGGGACCCCCGTCCTCCTGCGCGACGTCGCGGACATCGCCGTCGGGCCGCAGATCCGGCGCGGTATCATGGACTTCGACGGACGGGGCGGCGCGGTGGGCGGCATCGTCGTCATGCGCCACGGCGAGAACGCGCTGAACGTGATCAACCGCGTGAAGGCCAAGCTCGCCGAGATGAAGGCCTCCCTTCCCGAAGGGGTGGAGATCGTCCCCACCTACGACCGCTCCGAGCTCATCCAATCCTCCATCGACAACCTCAAGGAAGAGCTCCTCCTGGAAATGGCGATCGTCAGCCTGGTCATCTTGTTCTTCCTCTGGCACTTCCCTTCGGCCATGGTGCCCATCATCACGATCCCCATCTCCGTCGTTCTGGCCTTCATCCCCATGTATCTCCTGGGCATCAGCTCGAATATCATGAGCCTCAGCGGCATCGCCATCTCCATCGGCGTCCTCGTGGACGGCGCCATCGTGGAGGTGGAGAACGCCTACAAAAAGCTCGAGCTGTGGCAGGAGGGAGGCCGGAAGGGCGACTTTCACAGGATCCGCCTGGAGGCCCTGCTCGAGGTGGGGCCTTCGGTCTTCTTTTCCCTCCTCGTCATTACCGTCTCCTTCCTGCCCGTCTTCACGCTGGTGGACCAGGAGGGGCGGCTCTTCACTCCTTTGGCCTGGACCAAGACGCTGGCTCTCGCCCTGGCGGCGCTCCTCGCCGTCACCCTGGACCCAGCGGTGCGGATGCTGTTTGCCCGGATGGAGCCGTTCCAGGTCAAACCCAAGCCGCTGGCGCGGATCATGGATGCCCTCTTCATCGGGACCTACTATCCGGAAGAGAAGCACCCCGTGAGCCGGGTCCTCTTTCGACTCTACGAGCCGCCGTGCCGGTGGGTCCTGCGCCACCCCAGGACCGTCATCGGGCTCGCCCTCCTCGTCATGGCAACCACCGTGCCCGTCTACTTCCAACTCGGCCACGAGTTCATGCCGCCCTTGAACGAAGGGACGATCCTCTATATGCCGACGACCCTCCCGGGCATGTCGGTGACCCAGGCCCAGCAGCTCATGGAAACCCAGGACCGGATCCTGAAATCGTTCCCGGAGGTCCTGACCGTCTTCGGGAAGTCCGGCCGCGCCGACACCTCCACCGACCCCGCCCCCTTCTCCATGATGGAGACGACCGTGGTCCTCAGGCCACCGTCGGAGTGGCGCGGGAAGAGCCGCTGGTACTCCTCCTGGGCGCCAGGGCCCCTGAAGGCCCTCCTGCGCCACGTCTGGCCCGACCACCTCTCCTACGAGGAGCTGATTGACAAGATGGACCGCGCGATCCAGATTCCAGGCAACACCAACGCCTGGACCATGCCCATCAAAGGGCGCATTGACATGCTCACGACGGGCGTGCGGACCCCCATCGGGATCAAGGTCCTGGGCGGCGACCTCGACGAGATCCAGCGCGTCGGCGAGGCGATCGAGAAGAGTCTGAAGCCCGTGGCCGGAACCCGGAGCGTCTTCGCGGAACGGGCCGCGGGGGGGTACTTCGTGGACTTCACCCCGCGCCGCGAGGGCCTGGCGCGGTACGGGCTCACGGTGGACGACCTCCAGGCCGTGGTCATGTCCGCCATCGGCGGCGAGACCATTTCGACCACGATCGAGGGGCGCGAGCGCTACACCATCAACCTGCGCTACCCGCGGGACTTGCGCCAGAACCTCGACCAGCTCGAGCGGGTCCTCGTGCCGACGACGGGCGGGGCGCAGATCCCCATGGCCGAGCTGGCGGACATCACCGTGAGCTCGGGCCCAGCCATGATCCGCGACGAGAACGGGATGCTGGCGGGGTACGTCTTCGTGGACATCACGGGGCGCGACATCGGCTCCTACGTGGACGAGGCCAAGAGGGTGGTCTCGGCCCAGGTGAAGCTTCCCACGGGCTACTCCCTCATCTGGAGCGGGCAGTATGAGAATATGATCCGCGTGAAGGAGCGGCTGAAGGTGGTGGTGCCCATCACCCTCTTTCTGATCTTCCTGCTGCTGTATATGAACACTCGGTCGGCCTTCAAAGCGGCCGTCGTCATGCTCGCCGTCCCCTTCTCCGTCGTCGGCGCCGTCTGGCTGATGTACGCGCTGGGTTACAATGTGTCCATCGCGGCGTGGGTCGGGATGATCGCCCTTATGGGCCTCGACGCCGAGACGGGGGTCTTCATGCTCCTCTTTTTGGACCTCTCCTACCACGACGCCGAGAGGGCGGGGCGGCTGCGGAGCCTGCCGGAGCTGCACGACGCCATCATCCACGGCGCCGTGAAGCGGATCCGCCCCAAGATGATGACGGTGATAGCAG
>JAKAJA010000507.1 GCA_021814085.1 Acidobacteriota bacterium
TATAGAAAAAAATAAGTGGGCCGTAAGCCCACTTGTGTTATAAGATAGCACAAAAAACAGAATTGCGCAAGGTGCAGACGGGACGGCGGTGGGTGTACCGGGCCGGTTCTCTGGTCTCCAAGAAAAGACCTCCCCCCCATCCAGAATTCAGGATTCGGTGGTGAGAGGCCTCCCGGGGTAGACTATTATCTGTCAGCAACCGCGAACTGGGGAGGGACCATGGAACCCGTGCTCGTCGCCGCGAACTGGAAGATGTACAAGACAACGGCCGAAGCCCGAGCTTTCTTTTCCGCCTGGGGCGAGGTGGCCGTTCCTCCGGGACGGGAGGCCGCCTTTTTCCCGCCCTTCCCCCTTCTTTCCCTCGTGAAGGAGCTCCTCCCGGCGGGGCAGACCCTCGGCGCGCAGAACGCCCACGAGGCCCTGGAAGGGGCCTTCACCGGTGAGGTCTCGTGCCCGCTCCTCAAGGACGCGGGATGCAGCTACGTCCTGCTGGGACACTCGGAGCGCAGGCACGTCTTCGGCGAGGACGATCGCCGCATCGGCGCCAAGTTCCAGACCGCCATGAAGAGCGGGCTCCGTCCCATCCTGTGCGTGGGCGAACTCCTCGATGAGCGGGAGGCGGGGCGGACACTCCCCGTCGTCCTGGGACAGCTGGAAGCGGGCCTGGGGCCCGAACCCCCGGATGGCGGGTTCGACATCGCCTACGAGCCCGTCTGGGCCATCGGCACGGGTAAGGTGGCGCGGCCGGTGGACGCGGGCGAGGTCCACGCGGCAATCATCGGCCACCTTCGAGGGCTGGGGGCGGGCCGGGATGCGCGCGTCCTCTACGGCGGCTCCGTGAAGCCGGACAACGCCTCCGCCCTGTTGGCCACGCCCGGCGTCCATGGCCTCCTCGTGGGCGGCGCGAGCCTCGATCCAGCCTCCTTCGCGGCGATCACCCGCGCGGGGTCGTGACATCCTTCCAAGGGACTGGAGCATGGTTCCTTGATTCGCGCCCGCCGGCGCTCCGCGGTCCTCACGCCCCCCCGAGCCGTTCGGTTCGTTCCCTCTCCTGCCCCTCCGGTGCTATAGTTATTGAGTTTGGAGGAAGATCATGCAGATGCCGATGGTCATCGTGGGCGGACAGTGGGGCGACGAGGGCAAGGGCAAAATCGTGAACCTCCTGGCGGACGCGGCGGACCTCGTCGCGCGGTACCAGGGCGGGCACAACGCGGGCCACACGGTCATCATCGGCGGAAGCCGCTACGCCCTCCACCTGGTCCCCTCGGGCATCCTGGCGGCGGGGAAGCTCTGCGTCATCGGCAACGGCATCGTGGTGGACCCCCAAGCCTTGGTCAAGGAGCTGCGGTCCCTCAAGGATTCCGGGATCGACGTGGCGGCCCTCCGAATCTCGGACCGAGCCCACCTCCTCCTGCCCCACCACGCCCTCCTGGATCAGCTGCGGGAGGCCAACAAGGGCGCGGGAAAGATCGGCACCACGGGCCGCGGCATCGGGCCCTGCTACGAGAGCAAGTACACGCGGGAGGGCGTCCGCGCCATCTTCCTCACGGATCTGACCCGGCTCAAGACCGAAGTCATGCGGCTCTCCGAGGAAAAGAACGCCTACCTCAAGGCCGCCTTCGGCCACGAGGGCATCCCCCCGGAGGAGGCGGCGGCCCTCTTCATCGAACTCGCGCCGGAGATCGCCCCCCTCGTCTGCGACACCGCCGCCCTCGTCAACGACACCATCGACCGGGGTGGCCGCGTCCTGTGCGAAGGGGCCCAGGGGACCATGCTGGACGTGGACCACGGGACCTACCCCTTCGTCACATCGAGCAACAGCACCGCGGGCGGCGCGTGCACGGGGCTGGGGATCGCTCCCACTAAGATCGAGAGCATCATCGGGGTCTTCAAGGCCTACTGCACCCGCGTGGGCGCCGGGCCTTTCGTGACGGAGCTCCAGAACGAGCAGGGCGACCTCATCCGGGAGAGGGGCCACGAGTACGGCACGACCACGGGCCGGCCCAGGCGCTGCGGCTGGTTCGACGCCGTGGCTGCCCGCCATTCGGTGCGGATCAACGCCCTGGACGGCATCGCCCTCACCCTACTGGACGTCCTGGACACCTTCGGCGAAGTCAAGGTCTGCGTGGCCTACGAGCTGGGCGGGCGCCGGGTCACCGAATTCCCCGCCGGGCTCTGGATGATCGAGGAGGCAACCCCCATCTACGAGACCCTCCCGGGATGGAAGGAGGAGATCTACGGCACCACCGATTGGGATGCCCTCCCCGCCAACGCCAGGGCCTACGTGGCCCACCTGGAGGAACTCCTCAAGGTGCCCGTCTCCATCCTGTCCACGGGCCCGGACCGCGCCCACACCATCGTCCGGGACAAGTCGCTGAGGGGGCTGCTCGGGCTATGACGAGCGGCCTCCGGGCCACCCTAGTGTGGCGACTCTGGGATAACTTGAAAAAACCGCCTGGACAGGAGACGCCACACTTCCCAAGGGGCTCCGCCCCTAGGGCGCCTGCCTGCGGCAGGCTGTCACCCCGAAAGAGCGGGGAAGTGCCTTCCCCGCACCCCTTCG
>JAKAJA010000508.1 GCA_021814085.1 Acidobacteriota bacterium
GAACCGGGTCCGGCGCACCGAATACGGGAGAGGAGGAGGTTATGACTCAGGACCGGGAAGTTGACGTGATGGTCGAGCTGGTGGACGAGGTGGAGAGGATCGAGAGCACGAGCGACAGCCGCTACTCGCACGCTGTTCAGGTGCTCACCCCCATCGAGATCCTCCAGCAGGTCGACAGGCTGGTGGAAGCCAACCGGGGGCTGACGCGCCCCATCGTCTTCCGCAGGGCCCTTCGAGCGTACCTGAAGATGCTCGACAAGACCGGCAGGCTCGACTACAAACCCAGAACCAGACGAAGAAGCGCCTAGAGCCCCTCCACACAGGAGGGGCGAAGAAAGGGATCCCGTGATCACTCCCTATCGTCGTACCCTCGCCTCCGCCTTTGCCCTAGGTCTCGCCACGGTTGCCGCCCAGGCCCAGCAGGACCCCCTCCAGACCACCGCCCAGAAGGTCATCGACGAGTTCAACACCCTCGCTCCATATATCGTCACCATCGGCATCATCCTCGGAGGCCTGGCCATCATGTTTGGCCACTCCGAAGGGTGGAGCCGCCTCGGAAAGGTCATCATCGGCGCGTCCATCGTCATTGGCGCGGCGGCCCTGATCAACGTCCTCATCCACTGATCTGGTCGTTCCGATGGCCCTTCAAGAGCGGCGCCTCTACCGCTCCCTGAACGAGAAGTTCACGATCGCGGGATACAACGCGACCGAAGTCGTGGCCTGCTACTTCGGCTTCTACTACGGGGTGGCCTTCAAGGGGCTCGTGACAGGCTTCGTCGTCCTCGCCGTGCTCTTCGCCGTCATGAAGTATGGCAAGAGCAAGGACCCCCGTTACCTGGAAATCATCTTTCGAGCCCGGCGCTTCCGGCCCAGCCTGGATGCCGCACGGCGGAGCAGAGTCTCATGGTTCACCAGAAACTGATCCGGGACATCAAAGGCGCGGAGAGCCTTACCGACGCCCTGAACTGGCTGGACTTCGTCCCCCACAAGGGCGACACCTACGTTCTCCAGCGCAACAGCAACGTGCTGGCCGTCGCCGAGGTCCTCTCCTGCGAGAGCCAGCTCGCGGCCGACGAGGAGCTGAACGCCATCCGAAGCGACTTCCACGCTCTGGTCCAGAATCTGGGCCCGGGTTACGCCTTCAGCGTCCACTTCGTGCGCCGTCGGTCCGAGCCCCTCCTCTTGGAGACGGACCCCTCCGCCCCGGAGATCATCCGGTATCTGCGTGAGCGCCAGACCGGCTTCTGGGAGGGCCGCAGCTCCGCCATGTACGAGAATCGCGTCTTCATAAGCCTGGAGGCGGAGACGGGCGGCTTGAAGGACACCCTTTGGGGGGCCCTTATCAACGGCAAGCGGGCGTTTAATTGGGCCCGTTTCGAGGCCAGCCTGGGGCGCATCGGCAACGTCTGGCACGGCATCCTGGACAACATGGCCGGATTTGCGCGGGTGAGCCCTCTCGGCCAGGACGAGATGCTCCGCCTCTTCTACTACTTCCTGAATCCCCTTCAACGCATCGCGGCCCGGCAGATCGCCTACAACCCTGGCTACACGATTCCGGAGCAGATCTTGGATGCGAACTGGGCCAACGGGGGCGAGGACCTCTGCCGGGAGGACAACGGCACGGCGGGGCCGCATACGCATTTCCGAGTCCTCAACCTGGAGACCCTGCCGGCCATCAGCTACCCCACCCTCTTCGACCCGCTCACACGCCTGGGCAGCAGCCGCCAGGACGAGCGGCTCTCGGAGTACTGGATCACCCAGCACTATGAGGCCCTGGACCCAGAGCAGTTCATCACCGCGCTGAACATCCAGCAGAACTGGGGCAACTCCCTGGCCAACGTTAAAGCCCTCAAGAGCATCGCCCAGAAGTCCATCGACCTGGCCAGCGACGCGGCGGAGGTCACTAACGCCATTCAGCGCGACAAGGAGGGGGCGGGGTACTTCTCCATGTTCTGCGTGGTCTACGACCGCGACAGGGAGCGCCTGGAGGGCACGGCCAATCGCATCCTCACCGAGGCCCGGGCCAAGAACGCCAAGTTCCTGGTGGAGTCCCGATTCGCCAGGTTCGCCTCGTTCCTCTCCAGCCTTCCCGGACACAGCGGGCTTAACATCCGCCAGCTCCTCAACTACCGTCAAGCAAAGGTCCTTAACGCCAACTTCGCGGACCTGGCCATGCTCCACAAGGACGACGAGGGGGACCCTGAGGGGCCCGTGGTCTTCGAGACGCCCGAGGGCGGCTTCTTCCGCTACCACCCCTTCTCCAAGCGAACCACGTCCTGGAATGTTTATGTGGCGGGCACCACGGGAGCCGGCAAGAGCTTCCTCATGAACCACCTTCTGGCCAACAGCTTGAGCTTCAAGCCCGTGGTCTACATCCTGGACGTAGGCAATTCCTACGACCCGCTGGTGCAGATTGTCCCAGGATCGGTGAAGGTCTCCGTGGACTTCTCCAACCCCGACCTCAAGCTCAACCCCTTCGCCTTCCCGCAGGCCCCCCAGCAGGCCGAGCGCGTCACCCTGACCCACCTCATCGAGCACCTCATTACCGGTGGACAATCCCA
>JAKAJA010000509.1 GCA_021814085.1 Acidobacteriota bacterium
TGGTGGTCCGCGTGGCGGGCTTTTCAGCCTACTGGGTGGAGATGAGCAAGGCCCTCCAGGACCAGGTCATCGCCCGTACCGAGCACGGGCTGTGAGGACAACCCCACCCGCGAATCAAGCTGACTCCGCCGTGAGGGGATGAGGGCCATGGCCGAAGGTATGGTGTTCGATATCCAGCACTTCGCCGTGCACGACGGCCCGGGTATCCGCACGCTCGTTTTTCTCAAGGGATGTCCCCTCTCATGCCCCTGGTGCTGCAACCCCGAGTCGCGGTCATTCCGCCCCCAGCTCAGGCATTCGGCCTTCCGCTGCCGTTCCTGCGGGGCCTGCGCCCATGCCTGTCGCGCGGGAGCCGTTCGGCTCAAAGAGGAGGGGCCCTCCTTCGACCGGGCCGTCTGTCGCCAGTGCGAGACTTGGGGCTGCGTGGACGCCTGCCCCCAGGGTGCCCTCGCCAAGGCGGGGCGCCTCATGGCGGTGCCCGAGGTGATGGCCCACATCGAGGCGGACCGGTCCTTCTACGAGAACTCCGGCGGAGGGGCCACATTCTCGGGAGGTGAGCCCCTTGCCCAGCCCGAGTTTCTCTTTGAAGTCCTCTCCGCCTGCCGCTCTTCTTCCATCTCCACCGCCGTCGAGACCTGCGGCTACGCTCCTCCCGAGGTCCTCGAACAGGTAGCCTCCCTCGTTGATCATTTCTACTTCGACCTCAAGGTCCTCGATCCCGTGGCCCACGAGTCGCTCCTGGGGCGCACCAACGGCCCCATCATGGACAGCCTTCAATACCTGGCCATGGTCTCCCCGGACAAGATCACGATCCGTGTTCCGGTAGTCCCCGGTTACACCGATTCTCCGGACAACCTCCAGGGAATCGCTGGGCTCCTCGCCTTCCTGGGCCTGTCGCGTATGGAGCTGGAGCCCTACCACCCCTTCGGCCGATCCAAGGCCCTCTCTTTCGGGATGGCGGACCTGCTCCCCCCCGACCTCGCACCTTCCTCCCCCGCCCACCTTCGCGAGCTGGCCGCGGGCCTTTCCACTCCATTCCTGGCCTGCACGGTTGCCGGCGAGTGAATATGCCGCCGCCGATTGTTGGATCCCACACGAAAGGATCACGGCTCATCCTCGTCACGGGAGCCACGGGGTACGTGGGGGGACGGCTCGTGGGACGCCTGTTGGATGCGGGGTACCGCGTGCGCTGTCTGGCCCGCGATCCAGACCGCCTGAGGGACCGGGATTGGCCGGGCGTGGAGATCCTCCGCGGCGATGTCCTGGATGCGGCCAGCCTTCCACCAGTTCTCGATGGGGTCACGGACGCCTACTACCTGGTCCATTCCATGGCGGCAGGGCCGGAATTCCTCGAGCAGGACCGGCGTGCGGCGGCGGCCTTCAGAGATGCCGCAGCCGCCGCGGGCGTCCGGCGGATCATCTACCTTGGAGGCCTGGCCCATGAGGTGCAGCGCCTTTCGAGGCACCTCCAGAGCCGGATCGAGACCGGCGACTCCCTCAGGGCGGGCCCCGTTCCCGTGACCGAGCTTCGCGCGTCGGTCATCGTCGGGTCTGGGAGCCTGTCCTTCGAACTGATCCGCTACCTTGCGGAACGCCTCCCGGTCATGGTGGCCCCCCGGTGGGTGATGACCCGGTGCCAGCCCATCGGCATCAGGAACGTGCTGGAATACCTCACCGCCTGCCTCGAAAAGCCCGAGTCGGACGGACGCATCCTGGAGATCGGCGGGGAGGACGTCCTTCACTACAGGGACATGATCTCCATCTACGCCGAGGAGCGCGGCCTGCGGCGGCGCATCGTGGCCGTGCCCTTCCTGACGCCCCGACTCTCCTCCTACTGGCTCGGGCTGGTTACGCCGTTTCCCACCTCCGTGGCGAGGGAGCTGGTGGACAGCCTGAAGAACGAGACGGTCTGCCGCGACCACACGGCCCGCCTTCTCTTCCCGCAGATCCGCCCCTTCACTTACCGCGAGGCACTGGGTGCCGCCCTCAAGAGGTTCGATGCCAACGAGGTGGAGACCTCTTGGGCTGGCGCTTTCTCTAGCGCCCCCAAGGGCATCCCGCCCCCCGTCACCCTGAAAGACGAGGAGGGAATGATAGTGGAGGAGAGGCACAGGGTGGTGAAAGCCTCGCCCGAATCCGTTTTTGGCGTGGTGGCGCGGATCGGGGGCGACGAGGGCTGGTACTACGGCAACTGGCTCTGGGAAATCCGAGGGCTCATGGACCGGATGGTGGGCGGCGTGGGCCTCCGCCGCGGCCGCCGAAACCCAAGGAGCCTTCGATTGGGTGACGCCCTGGATTTCTGGCGCGTGGAGGCCTGGAAGGAACCCAGGCTCATCCGCCTTCGCGCCGAGATGAAAGTCCCTGGAGAGGCCTGGCTCCAGTTCACCATCGAACCGAGGGAGGACGGCACTTCACTCCTGACCCAGACCGCCTTTTTCGCCCCCCATGGCGTGCCCGGGGCCTTCTACTGGTACGGCCTCTATCCCATCCACAGGCAGATGTTTTCGGGCATGATCAACGTCATCGCCCGCCGCGCGGAGAGGTTGGC
>JAKAJA010000510.1 GCA_021814085.1 Acidobacteriota bacterium
TTCGCCATTCGCCATTGGCCATTCGACATGGGTAACCCAAGCGAGCACGCGCAGAATTGGTACCAGGAGATGAACCCATGAGCACCTTCGACAAGGACGTGGCCGAAACCAGAAAGTGGTTCGAGACCGAGAGGTTCAAGGGGATCACCCGCCTGTACTCGGCCAAGCAGGTTGTGGAACAGCGGGGCACCATCGCGCACGACCACACGGTGGCGCGCGAGGCGGCGGAGGGCTTCTACGCAAGGCTGCGGGAGCTTTTAGCCCAGCGCAAGAGCATCACCACCTTCGGCCCCTACTCGCCCGGCCAGGCGGTGACCATCAAGCGCATGGGCATCGAGGGCATCTACCTGGGAGGCTGGGCCACATCGGCCAAAGGCTCCACCACCGAGGACCCGGGCTCGGACCTGGCGAGCTACCCCCTGAGCCAGGTCCCGGACGAGGCCGCCGGCATCGTGCGCGCACTCCTGGCCGCCGACCGCAACCAGCATTTCCTCCGGTCCCACATGACGGAGAAGCAGCGCGCCGAAACGCCGGCGGTGGACTACCGGCCTTTCATCATCGCCGATGCGGACACGGGCCACGGCGGGGACCCCCACGTGCGCAACCTCATCCGCCGGTTCGTGGAGGTGGGGGTGCCCGGCTACCACATCGAGGACCAGCGACCGGGCACGAAGAAGTGCGGCCACCAGGGCGGGAAGGTCCTCGTGTCCTCCGACGAGCAGATCAAGCGCCTCAACACCGCGCGCTTCCAGCTGGACGTCATGGGCGTCCCGGGGATCATCGTCGCCCGCACGGATGCCGAGGCGGCGAACCTCCTCGACAGCCGCGGTGACGAACGCGACCAGCCCTTCATCCTCGGCGCCACGAACGTGAACCTGCCCACCTACAAGGCCGGATTCCTCGCTCTCATGCGGCGGTTCTACAACCAGGGCGTGACCGACATCAACGGCCACTTCCTCTACGCCCTCTCCGAGGACGAACTGGCCGCCGCCGACGCGTGGCTCGACCGCAACGGCCTCGGAGAACAGGTGGCGGAGTGCGCGGCGGCGAACAAAAGGAACCTGGAAGGCGGCGTGGACGCCCCCTTCGACAAAGTGGCCTCGCGCTTCCTCGATGTCTGGGAGGCCGAAGCGGGACTGGAGACTTACGGCGAGGCGGTAGCCGAGGTCCTCGAGTTCCGGGCGAGCGAGGGCGAGACCCTTGAGATGGGGGTCGAGGCGTGGCGCCGGTTCGCGGGGGCCACGTCCCTCTACCAGGCCCGAAAGACGGCCCGGTCCCTGGGGGTCAACATCGTGTGGGACCCGGAGCACGCAAAGACCACGGAGGGCTACTACCAGGTCCGGGGCGGCATCGCCTACGCCATCGCCAAGTCCCTGGCCGCGGCACCCTTCGCCGACATCCTCTGGATGGAGACGGCCACCGCGAACCTCGATGAAGCCCGGGAGTTCGCCGAGGCCGTCCACGCGCGGTTCCCCGACAAGATGCTGGCCTACAACCTCTCCCCCTCCTTCAACTGGGATTCCACGGGCATGAGCGACGAGGAGATGCGCCGCTTCCCCGAGGATCTCGGCAAGCTGGGTTTCGTCTTCAACTTCATCACCTACGGGGGCCACCAGATCGACGGCCTCGCGGCGGAGGAGTTCGCCACGGCCCTGAGGCAGGATGGCATGCTCGCCCTGGCCCGCGTGCAGCGCAAGCTGCGGCTAGTGGAATCGCCCTACCGCACCCCCCAGACCCTGGTGGGGGGACCGCGCCTCGACGCCGCCCTCGCCGCCTCCTCCGGGCGCACCGCCACCACGAAGGCCATGGGTAAGGGTTCCACCCAGCACCAGCACCTCCTCCAAACCGAGGTCCCCAAGAAGCTCTTGGAAGAATGGCTCACCGCCTGGAGCGACCACTACCAGCTGCCCGACCCCCTGCGCGTGGAGCTGCGCCCCCACCGCGCGGGCTCTGAACTGCTCGAGCTGGAGATCCTGGGCAAGGGGGACGCGAAGGAGGCGAACGTGGTCTTCGCGCCCATCCAGGACCGCAACGGCCGGAGCATCCTCTCCGTGCGGGACCAGAACACCTTCGACGAGATGCTCCGCCAGAAGCGCCTCATGACCATCGTCCATCTCTTCCTCATCCACCGGTACAAAGTGGATTCGGTGCACTACGTCACCCCCACCGAGGACAACCAGTACCAGGCGGCCAAGATGAAGGCCCAAGGCATCTATTCGGAGGTCACGACGGAGGTGGGACAGATCATCGTGGCGAACGTGAACCACCCCCGCATCGGTGAACTGCTCGAACCCGACCGCGTCAGGCTCGGCAAGCTGATCCGGAAGGAGAAGTAGGGCGGAAGGCGTCAGGCGTGAGGAGTAAGGCAAAAGGCAGAGGGCAGAAGGCGGAAGGCGACAGTCGGGAATCGGAAGGCGAGGCGTGAGGACAGAGCACCGTAATAGCCTCGCCCTCCTGTCCCCTGTCACCGGTCCCTTGCCCCCAAGTTCTCCCTGCTCACCGCTCATCGCTCACGGACCACGCCTCGCGTCTAACGT
>JAKAJA010000511.1 GCA_021814085.1 Acidobacteriota bacterium
GGTCGCATCCAGGAAAAGACCGTGCTTGAGGCATTCCGCGAGACCGGAGCGGAACTGACCCCGAGGGAGGGTCGAAAGGACGTCCAGGGCACAGAAGACTCCAGCGGGGGCGTGGAAGGCCCCGATGACGTTCTTCCCCTGAGGAGTATCCACCGCGGTCTTTCCCCCCAGGGCCGCGTCGACCATGCCCAGGAGGGTCGTGGGGACGGCCACCCAGGGGATGCCCCGCATGTAGGTGGCGGCCGTGAAACCCACCATGTCGGTGACGACGCCCCCGCCCACCGCCACGAGGGCGGAGCCCCGGTCCACGCCCAGGTTGAGGAGGTCATCCTCGAGGCGCGCCTTGGTATGCCGCGTCTTGCGCCCCTCGCCGCCAGGGAAGGCCAGAAGGGGCGGATCGTTCAGCGCGGCCTTCAGCTCGCCCATGAAGGGGGCTAGCAGGGCGATCAGGCGCCTCTCCGTGCAGAGGACGGGCCGACGTCCGCCGAGGACGCCAATCAGCCCCGGAAGCAGGGGCTCGAGGTGGTCCGATATCTCGACGGGGTGGAGCTTGCAGAAAAGGGAGCGGGTGCCGGGGGTTCCCAAGAGAATGGGGGCGGGGCCCCGTCGTCGGGGCCCCGCGACCGGATGTTACATCTTCACGAAGATGATGACCAGGGTGTAGAGGGCCAGGGACTCGATGAACGCGAGGCCCAGGATCAGGAAGAGCTGCAGCTTGTCGGCGACGCCGGGGTTGCGGGCGACGCCCTCGCAGGCGGCGGAGATGGCCTTGCCCTGCGCGATGCCGCAGATGGCCGAGGCGAACGCCATGGAGAACCCGGCCGCGAGCATACCCAGCGCTTCCTTGCCCATGCCAGTGGAGGCGGCCCCGCCCTCGGCGGCGAAAACGGGGGCGGCCAGCATCAGCATCAAAGAGCCCAGCAGAACCATGAATGCCTTCTTTTTCACGACTTCCTCCTTCAAAACCAAAACGTCAGTGATGCTCCACCGCCTCCGCAATGTAGATCATGGAGAGCAGACAGAATACTAGGGTCTGAATGACCGCGACGAGCAGGCCCAGCAGGATGAACGGGATGGGCACCAGGAATGGGACGAGGTGGATGAAGACCCCGCTCACCTGGTGGTCACCGAATATGTTCCCGAAGAGTCGGATAGAGAGGGAGAGGGGCCGGGCCAGGTGGGAGATGATCTCGATGGGGAAAAAGAGGGGCGCGAGGACCGCCACGGGACCCAGGAAGTGCTTGATGTATCCGAACCCCTGCGCCCTGATGCCGTAGAAGTTGTAGACCACGAAGGAGCACAGGGCCAGGGAGGCGGTCACGATGATATTCCCCGTGGGGGGCATGAACCCGGGAATGAGCCCCAGGAGGTTCGAGAGGAGAATGAGGACGGCGAAGGTGCCGATGGGTGCCATGAAGCGGCGCCCCCCGTGGCCGATGATGTCATCCAGGAACTTGCCCACCGTGTCCGTGAAGAGCTCCAGAACCTGCTGGAAGATGCCCGGCTTGTTCACGGAGAGGCGGCGGGTCCCCAACCAGAAGACGACTAGCGTGGCCACCATCACCAGGAGGAGCATGGCGATGTAGTCGGGCAGATTGAGGCCCAACCGGTGGAGGATGGTAGTGAGTACCGAATCGAGCTCGTGCATTTCAGCCCCGTGCAGGCATGGCGCCGGCCACGACAAGGAGAATCAGCGGTGCGGCTATGCCCAGCAAGACCCCCAAGGACTCCTCGGGCAGAACTAAGAAAATACCATAAATCCCCAATAGGAGCAAGAGGCTACGAAGGACCAACCCCATCAGGAACCACCGCGTCGCACCCTCCGGCACCTTGGATAGGCCCATGAGTTTGGCCACGCCCAGGGACATCCACCAGAAGTCTCCTCCCACCAGGAGGAAGGTGAGGGCAAAGGCCGCGGCCCCCCGCCAGCCGCCCATGAGCCCCAGCGCCGCCGCCCCGGCCGGACAGGCCGCGGCGCAAAGGAGGAGGAAGCGTTTCAGAAGCTCAGCGATCCGCACGGGGCCCCTTCCTGCCGCCCGTCACACCGAGCATCCTGAAGAGGTACCAGAAGGCCCCCGCCACCCCGATGAAAAACCCCCCGAGGGTGCCGTAGGGCTTCCACCCCAGCCAGCGGTCCAGCAGCCAACCCGCCCCCGCGCCCGCCAGGATGGTGGCGGGGAAGGTGTAGACCAGGTCCAGGTACACGCCGCCCTTCTTCCACAGCGATGCCATTTCTCAAGTTTAGCTTGCCGCGCCGGGCTAATGATAGTGTCCCGCCAGGGGCGCCCGCCGGAGCCGCATCCTGGTCCCCCGAAAACGCGAAAGGCCGGAATGCCTCCGGCCTTCGCGACTTCAAAGCGGTCCGCTTGGTGCTACTTGAGGGTCAGCCCGACCCGGGAGACCCACTCGACGAAGGGTTGGCCCCACAGGCCGATGACGAGGACGAAGGTCCCGCAGATGGTGAGAGCCGCCGTGAGGGGACGGCCGGCCTGCACTTCGGCGGGCTTCTCCGCGTCTTT
>JAKAJA010000512.1 GCA_021814085.1 Acidobacteriota bacterium
GTCGCCGCAGAGGCCTTCCACGTTCGGCGTCAGGGCATCCCTCAGGAGGGCCACGTAGATGGGCCTGCAGAGGGGGCATCCCACGGAATTGAGAACGACTTGCACCCCCACGACACCAACCCGATCGAGGAACTCCACCACCATGGCGATGCTCTCGGCGTCCGTGCCCGGGGCGGAGTCGCCCAGGGTTTCCGCCCCGATTTGGTGAAACTGCCGCAGGCGGCCCTTCTGCGGCCTCTCGTAGCGGAATTGGGGGCCGATGTAGAAGAGGCGGGCGTGGAGCGGCGATTCGTGGAGGCGGTGCTCCACCACCGCGCGCGCCACCCCGGCCGTGTTCTCCGGGCGCATGGTGACGCTCCGGCCCTTGCGGTCGGCGAAGGTGTACATCTCCTTGTTCACGATGTCCGTCTCGTCCCCGATGCCCCGCACGAAGAGCTCCGTGGGCTCCAGCACCGGAGTGCGGATCTCCGTGAAGGCGTACCGATGGAACACCTCGCGGGCTACGGCCTCCACCCGCTGCCACCGCGCGATATCGGGGAAGAGGTTGTCCTGCGTGCCTTTGACTGCGGTGATCATAAATCCTCCGAAGTTCTTATTGTAGCATCGGGGCAACAACCCGGAGTAGGCATATACCCGTCATTTTCCTGCGAAGGCTTGTATGGTCTTGAACTCATGGCAAAGCCATGGCGTCCCGCCGCGACCGGGGCAGGTCCGCGAAGGGCGAGGCGGGCGCACCGGAGGCGGACTTGGATGGTCCGTTGAGGATGCGCACGCCGAGCCCGACAAAGGAGATGCCTCAGGTCCCGGCGGCGCGGTGAACCTAAGACAACAGGCGTTCGAGAGCGTCGAAAAAGTTGGGAAATGACTTGTTGACACACGAAGGCTGGGTGATACGAGTTCCGGGGATCCTCAACCCGAGGACCGCCAAGGCCATGGCCATCCGGTGATCCCCCCTCGGGTCCAGTTCGGCCCCGGTGTATTCCGTCGTGGGCACGATGGTGATGCGGTCGTCTTCCAGAAGGCCCATGCCGCCGAGGCGGCTCAGGGCGTCCACGAGGACGGCGAGGCGGTCGCTCTCCTTGTGCCGGAGGTGGGCCACGCCGGTAAAGGTGCTCGGGGTGGGTGCGAAGGCGGCCACGGCCACCAGGGCGGGGACGAGATCGGGGGTGCCGGCCACGTGGGCCTCGATGCCGCGAACGGGAAAGCCCGAAACGGTGGTCCCACCAGGGTCCCCTTCCACCACGCATCCGAAGCGTTCCATCAGGTCCGGAAAGACCCCATCGCCCTGCAGCATGTCGGGAGTCACGCCCTCCACGGCCACGCTCCCCCCCGTCACGGCGGCGGCGGCCCAGAGGAAGGCAGCGGCGGAGGCGTCGGGCTCCACGGTCACGTCGGCCTGATGGTAGGAGGTTGGCTCAACCCGCCAGACATCCGGGTCGGGGCGCGTCACGCTCACCCCGAAACGGGCCATGACGGCAGCGGTCATCTCGACGTAGGGGGCCGACACCAGGCTCCGAGAACGGAATTCCATCGGCCCTTCGGCGAGGGGCGCGGCCAGGAGGAGCCCCGAGAGGAACTGGCTGCTCACGGTGCCGGGAACGTCGACGATCCCGCCCTTCCAGCGGGCGCCGCCGACCACCACCGGGGGGAACCCTGTTTGTTCGGCGTAGCGGAGGTGCGCGCCAAGGGCATCGAGGGGCGCTTCTAAGTCTGAAACGGGACGCCGGCGCAGCTGGGGCTCGCCGTCCAGGGTGAAGGCAGCGCCGGGCTGTGCAGCGGCGATACCCATGAGGAGGCGCAAGGTCGTCCCCGAGGCGCGGCAGTTCAGCGGCGAGCGCGGCGGCGTGAGCCGCCCCGAAGTCCCCGACACGACCACCGTTTCTTGTTTCGGTCCTCTGTCCCCTGTCCCCTGCTCCCTGCTCTCCGCTCCCTGCTCCCCGCTTCCTGCTCTCTGCTCCCTGCTCCCCGCTCCCTGCTCCCCAATATTTACCCCGCACGCGCGCAGACACTCCACCGTCGCGGCCACGTCGTCCCCGCCGGGCAGCGGCCCTATCCGGGAGTCGCCATCAGCCAGCGCCGCGAGGATGAGGGCTCGATGGGCCACCGATTTGGAGGGAGGGACACGCGCCGAGCCGCGAGCAATCTTGCCGCTCGGCACTAGATAGGGATCGGAATGAATGCGGTCCGCCTCTCGGTCTGTCATTGCATTCTTCGCCGAAGCCCCGGGTCACGGGTTCTTCCGCGGAATGGCTGGTCTTGCACCTTCTCGGCTCTTTCTCCGTCTCTCTGTCTCGTTGGCTCGCTGGCTCGTTGCCCCATTAACTCTATCTCTACCTCTCTCTCATGGCCCTGGCCTGTTCCCGGTCCAGGTCCCGCTCCTTGAGGGCTTCCTTCTTGTCGTAGAGCTTCTTGCCCCGCCCCAGGCCGAGCTCGCACTTGACCTTGCCCTTGCTGAGGTAGAGACGCAGGGGCACGAGGGCGAGCCCCCGCTCGTCCACCCGTCCCACGAGCTTGAGG
>JAKAJA010000513.1 GCA_021814085.1 Acidobacteriota bacterium
GCTGCGGATGAACGCTTCCTGGCGCGTCCGGTCGTACTCCCAGGACGTTCTCGACGGCAGGCCGAAGGCCTGCACGGCCCTCGTCATGGCCCTCTCAACGTCGCGCTCGATGGAGGCCGGGACGGCCTTCTCGGACACCATCGCCTCGGCTCGATGGATCAACTGTGTTTCCAGAGGGCCGAAGATCGTCGAGTGCTTGATGAACCGGAGGATCAGGTAGTACTCGCGGGAGGGGCGGGTCAGCGTGGGGAGCTCGGAGAGGGGGAAGGTGGCCTCCATCAGGAAGGCCTGGACCTCCTTCGGGAGGTCCAGCGGGCGCAACGGGAGCCGCACCGGCGGCTCCAGGAACTCCTCCGAGAGGCCCCCGTACACCCCGGCTGTGGGACCCGCCGCCAGGTAGCCCTTGCCGTAGGCCGGCAGGCAGAGGAACCACGCCAGTGCCTGGAGGGCCAGCCCGGGATTGTCGCCCGGCGCGTGCCTCACCTCACGCTCCCGCGTGCGGTATCCGAACATGGGCCCCGGCAGGTGTCCGAAGGCCCCCTTTCCGCCCCGCGCGTTCTTGAAGAGCCACAGCGCCGTGTGGATCGGGAACGTGTCCCTCCGCCCCCGCTCCAGCACTTCCCAAAGATTCGCCGGAGGCGGAAGCTCCTCCGGCGCGAAGGACCTCAGCTTGCGAACTCCCGGCATAGTACCCTCTTTATTACCCTCTTTTATGGGTAGTACCCTCTTTCCGCCCCCACTGGGCGCCTGGGCCACGGCCAAGGCATTCCACCCTGCCCTCCCGTTGCAGATTCTTGAGGACTCGACGGATCATGTCACGGCTCACGCCTGGACAGGCCGTCTCTAGGTTCGTCACTGTGAAGGCGCCTTCCTGGGAAGCCACAGCGGTTTCGATGAGCTCGGTCTTCCCCCCCCTCGGAGCCTTCACCTGGCCCACCCGCTCCTCGAACTCCCGGTAGGCTCCCGCTAGAATGAAGAGTAGGTAGTTCACATAGGGCCATGGGTCGTGCTTCCCCTCATGCCACCCCCGGGAGCTTTCTTCCAGAGTCTCGTAGTAGCGCTCCTTGTTCTGCTCGATATGTCGTTCCAGGCTGATGTACCTGCCTACTTCCAACCCCAAGTGGTAACACTGTAGAAGGAGAAGCAAGCGCGAAACCCGGCCGTTGCCGTCCCGGAACGGGTGGATGCAGAGAAAGTCGAGATTAAACGCTGCCAACGCCACGAGAGGAGGCACGCGGCGCTCCAGGAGACAGCCGTTCCACAGTTCTACCAGACCCTTCACCGCCCCCGGGGTTCTCTTGGCAGACACGGACTTGAAGCGGACACGCTGGCTGCCGTCCGGATAGCGCTCGATGATATCCACGTCACGTATCTTGAACGTACCTGCATCTCCGGAACCCGCGTGAGAGAGGCGGTGCAGTTCCAGAATCGTCTCCAGGCTGACAGAAATCTTGGCTCCTCGTTGGTGAATGCGGTCCAGCGCCTGACGGTACCCGCGTACCTCTTCTTCGTTGCGGTCCTTGAGTAGCGGCCGGCCAAAGAGCACCGTCTTGAGACGGTCCCGAGCGATTTCAATCCCCTCGATGCGGTTGGAAGACACGGCGCTCTCAATGAGAGCGTGCTCCTTGAGGACCTTCAGCACCTGGGGTGACTGCCGTGTAAACAGCTCCTGCTTCCCGCGAGCCTCCGCCAGACGCTCCAGGAGCCAGACGGTGGAGAGAGGCAAAGCATCAATGCGACCAGTGATCAGCTTCAAGGTATTCACATTCAAGGTATTCACATTTGACTCCAAACACCCCGTTACGGCGAAGGCAAAGCTACTCGCCTGTTATTACCTTTGCCGCAATCTCTGCCCAACTGGCTCCCTTAGGCATAACAAACATGCATACTCCTCCGCTTCGCTCCGCCCAAAGGTCGCCGATGGCCCGCTTCTCCTTGGAGTCATCGTTGCTCCATCGGTCTTCGCCCTTGCACTCGACGACAAGATAGCGCCCGTCCACCAACTCCGCGAGAAAGTCGGGATAAAACTTGTCGGAAGGTGTTTGGAGCCAGAAACTCGTAGGGCGGCACTCGATATTGCGCACCCAGCGCTTTACAAGGCGATGCGAATCGAGGAGACGGGCGCACTCCAGTTCCAGGTCGTTCAGCTCGCCGACGCAGGAGAACGCATGGTGCGCGAAGGTGACGCCGCGGAAAAGCTCGTGCGGCGCGTACTCCTCTTCGGTGAGGGTGAAGACGACTTCAGGCGAGACCTCCAAGCGGGCTTTCTCTGGGCCAAACAGAAACTGCTGATAAATGAGATTCCGGTGCCGGTCCCGGTGCCACGCCACGAAGGCCTGCAACGCGGTCGCGAACCGGAATCTCTGTCGGCCAAGGGCACCGATCTTCCACCCTTTTGTATTCACTAAGTAGGTCACTACACCGTGGGCGAAGAGGGCGAATTGCGCTTGCCCGACGTCCATGTGCCGTACGTGCCGGTCCAGCCAACCCGCAAGGGCGGCGATGGTCCAAGCGG
>JAKAJA010000514.1 GCA_021814085.1 Acidobacteriota bacterium
TCCCTCCTCCTGAGCGAGGGGCCCGCCTACATGACCGAATCCTTCGCCACGTTCAACGAGTGGCTCATCAAGGACCACCTCTTCAAGACGGAGAAGGACCCCGCCCGCCTCCGCGCCTACAAGGTCGCGGCCCTGGGGGACATGATGGCGCTCTGGGAGATCGCGCGGCGCGCCAAGTTCGAGATGGTGGCCTACGACCGCGTGGCCAAGGGCGAGATAACGGATGAGCATGGCTTCGACAAGGCCTGCGTGGACACGGGCAAGCTCTACGACCCCTATTTTGAATCCACGCCGGAGCTGAAGCTGAACTGGATCCGCAAGCACCACTACTGGTCCGTCCCCACGTACTACGTGAACTACGTGCTGGCCCAAATGCTCGCCCTCACCTACTACCAGCACTACCTGGCGGACCCCGTGGGCTTCCCCAAGAAGTACACGGCCATGGTGGCCAACGGCTTCGACCGCCCAGCCTCGGCCCTCCTCAAGGATTTTCTGGGCATCAGCCTCGACGACCCCAACCTCCTGGAGGGGGTCTTCAAGATGATCGACAAGAATTTCAAGGAGGTGGCGGGCATCCCCATCAAGCCCGTTGAGGTGAAGGAAAAGGACTAGCAGGTTGAACTCGCCGGCTCTTCCTTTGTTCGGACGATTGATCCCCCGAGGAAGGCTGTCATATCAAGTTGCGCTCAAACGATGGTGGATTCTGATGTTACCGTAGGCCGGGATACACATCCCGGCCGCGGCGAGGATTGGTATCCTCGCCTGCGATTTCGTGCATTGATTGCCACTTTTATCAAGCGGACACCCGGCGCCGCGCCTCGTTGACCAAGTCGTGGGCGAGGCGTATGGGCTGCGGGATGCGCAACCGGGGAGCGCAACGCATTACGAGGGCGATGGCCGAGGGCAGGTCGCAGATGTGGCCGGGAGAGACGAAGATGGGCGCCACCGAGGCCCGCGTCCGCAATGCCGCGCCCACGACGTCCCCATCGAGGAGGATGGGCTTCCACGAACCGTGTTCTTCCCGCGGCTGGTCGAAGGTCCCGCAGAGGAGGCTCTTGGCGCTCCCCACGGTGGGAATTCCCAGGATCACACCGAGATGGGCCGCCGAGCCGAAGCGGCGCGGGTGAGCCGTCCCGTGGGCGTCCACGAGAGTAACATCGGGTTTGATTCTCAACTCGTCGAACGCGGCCCTCAGGACGGGCACCTCGCGGAAGGCCAGGAGCCCCGGGAGGTAGGGGAAATCCACCTCCATGCGAACCACCGCCTGGTCCACGACCCGGAATGACTCCTCCGTGTCGCAGACCACGATCCCGCCCCAGAAGGTGCTCCCGAACCGGTTGTAGGAGCAATCGGCACCGGCTACAAGACGGGACTCCGGAGGCAATGGGCATTCGCGCCTGGATGCGCGCAGGCGCTCCTGTTCTTCCAGGGCACGTTGGTATCGAGGGTCTCTATATTCGGGGCGCCTCACCTTTACCCCCCGTCGGGTGTTACGGAACAATTCCCCTCGCATCTTAGTTTATCTGAACAGGAGGACTGAAATGGTCTGCAATATGCACCCCATAGAGAGAGTCGTGAGGAGCCTTATAGGCGTGGGCCTCCTTGCCATCGTGTTCCTCGGGCCCAAGTCCCCCTGGGGCTGGATCGGCATCATTCCCCTCGCCACGGGCCTCTCGGGCTACTGCCCGCCCTACCAGTGGTTGGGGATCAACACGGCCAAAGCCAGGAAAGAATAGCACCCGGGCGGCGCCCCTCCCCTCAAATCGTTGTTTTTCAAGGCCTGAGGGATTATCCTATCCTCAGGAGGTACATTCATAGTGCAAGTGACATCCAACGATATGACGCCCCGCATTGCCCTCTTCATCGATTTCGACAACGGGCAGCTCGACATCAAGCGCATCCTCGACGCCCTTCGAGAGAGGGGGATCATCATCCTGAAGAAGGCCTATGGCGACTGGGCCAAGTTCGCCCAGTTCCGCAAGGTACTCGCCGAGCACGGCGTGGACTTGGTGGAACGTCCCACGATCCACGCGGGGGGCGACAAGAACGGCGCCGACATCCAGCTCGCGGTGGACGCCCTCGAGGCCTGCCTCACGAACCGCCACATCGACGTCTTCGCGGTGGTCTCGGGGGACAGCGACTTTCTCCCCCTCATCTCGCGCCTGCAGGCTTACAACAAGAAGGTGGTCATCGTGGGCATGCGCAAGACCACCTCTTCGGTGGTCATGGCCAACTGCAACGAGTACCTGGCCTACGAGAACCTGGGCCAGATCGCCGCCGGGCACCCCGCGGCCATCGACGGCAGCCTCGTGCGGGACCTGGATCCGAAGGACGTCCAGACGGCCTTCTCCCTCCTGAGCCGCGCCATCACGCTCCTGGAGGACGAAGACCGGAGCGTGGACAGCTCCACCCTCAAGCAGAAGATGCTCCAGCTCAGCCCCACCTTCGACGAGAAGACCTTCGGCTTCGCGCAGTTCAAGGCCTTCCTCGCGGAGGCCCAGAAGAACAAGATC
>JAKAJA010000028.1 GCA_021814085.1 Acidobacteriota bacterium
CCGATCATCGTCCCTTTGATGCCCACCATTTTGTGGTGATCTGCTTTTCTAAGACGTTACCTGATACCAACTTGACTTCAGCGCTAGAGGGATCACTCTTTCCTGTAGGCCGGGATACACATCCCGGCCGTGGCGAGGATGTGTATCCTCGCCTACGGGACGTAAACGACGGACGGCAAGTTGGTATGAGGTGGTCCCACTGCAGCGGTGGGCAACGCCGCGCTCCGCGCCGCTCTTGCCCACTCTACTCTTTGGCGACCTCGAGCGTCACGTGGGCCAGGACGCCCTTCCCGGGGCGGTTCACGATGGTCAGTTCCCCGCCCATGCGGCGCGCCAGCTCCCGGCAGACGAGAAGCCCGAGGCCCGTTCCCCCCTCCTTGGTGGTCAGGTAGGGCGTGAAGGGGGCGGCCGCCACCTCGGGGGGGAAGCCGCCCCCCTCGTCCTCCACTTCCATTACTGCCTGTCTTCCCTCTCTCCTCGCCCGAATGGTCACGCGCCCCCCATCCCTCGTGGCCGTGGCCTCCACGGCGTTCCGAACGAGGTTGAAAAGGAGTTGGTAGAGAGCCCCGTCGTCCGCCACAACCATGAAAGCTTCCCCGGGGGGCGACCAGTCCACGCTCACGTTCGACTGGTACGAAAGGGGCGCCAGGGCTTCGGTGACCTCCCTGACGACCGCCTCCGCGTCCACGGGCACGAGTGAAAGGGGGAGGTCCTGCCCCAGCGCCTTGAATCGCCCCACGAGGGCCGACATGCGGTCCACCTGCTGGAGGAGGACCCGGTGCGCATCCTTGGAGGCATGGGGATATTCGGGATCGAGCGGGTCCATGGCCGAGAGCTCCTGGAGCCACAGGCGCATGGGCGTGAGGGGGTTCCTGATCTCGTGAGCGAGGAGGCGGGCCATTTCCCGGTATCCGGCCAGGCGCTCCATCTCCAGGGCCTGGGTGAGGTCCATCCAATGCCAGAGGACTCGGTCTCCCGAAGCATAGCGGTCGAGAAGGTAGACGCGTCCCTGGTGGGTGGCCCTCGTCCCCATCTCCCGGAATCCCTCCTCCCAGAGGGTGCGACCGAGGGTGTTCGCGAAGAGGATCTGGCCCGTGTCGTCTTCCATGACGATGCCATCGGGAAGAAGTTCCACCAGCCTGGAGAAGAGATCGGCGCCGGCCCGAAGGCTCTTGCGAAGCCGAGCCTCACGCGCCTGCTGGCGGAGGCTCACGAGCAGGTAGGGAAGGTCCAGGGGCTTCTCCACGAAGTCCACGGCCCCCCGTTCCCGGGCGCGACGCGGCGTCGCCGCGTCGCCGTACCCGGTCATGATGATGGCCATGACGTCGGGGGCGCGCTCCTGGAGATGATCCAGGAGGGTCAGCCCGTCCATTTTGGGGAGGCGAAGGTCGAGGAGCGCCATGTCAGGCGGCGCGTCCTGCAGGGCCAGAAGCGCCCCTTCTGCGTCCGCGAAGGACATCACCTCGAACTCCGGGTTGCGGGATAGGATCCGCGTCAGCTCTTCACGCGTCCTGTCGTCGTCCTCCACGATGTAGAGCCTGCTCGGCGCCGGCTCAACCGGGCTCATGGCCGTGCTCCTCGCCGTCCGTTCTCGGCAGTCTCACTTCGGCCACCGTCCCTCCGCGCGGGGCACGGCCGATGCTCACCCGCCCGCCCATCCTCCGCGTGAGGTGATCGACCACGAACAGCCCGAGCCCGCTTCCTTTCGCCTTGGAGGTGACAAAGGGCTCGAAAAGGTGCTTGGCCACCTCTGGGCCGATGCCAGGGCCGTTGTCCGTGACCCGCAGGACCGCCTCCCCGCCTTCCCCCTCCAGGGTGACCTCCACCCGGCCCTCCGCGCCAAGGGGTGCGACGGCGTCTCTGGCGTTGAGAAGGAGGTTGACGGAGATCTGAACGAGCCACTGCGGATCGCCGCAGGCCGCGGGATGTCCGGGGGGCACCTCCCAGAGCAGGGCCGGACCGCCTTGAAAATGGGGCTCCACGAGCCTTTTCGCCACATCGAGCCACTCCTCCGGGGGGATGGGCCGCAGGGGGCCGGAGGGGCTCTTCACGGCAAACGTGAGATCCTTCAGAACACGCTGGGCGTGGGCCAGGTATTCCCGGAGGATTCGCACGTCCTCCATGTCGGGGGCACGCCCCTCCATGGAGAGCTCGTCCAGTCTTAGCCGGGCGGGATTGAGGGCGTTGTTGATCTCATGGGACAGGCCGGCCCCCACCCGCTCCATGAGGCCCAGGCGCTGCGCCCTCAGGAGCTGGTCCCGCTGCTCCACCAGGCGCCCCATGAGCCGGTCGAAGGCCTCCGCGAGCCACTCGGGCTCGCCGGTCTCCGGTGGAACCTGGGGCGGGTCCTGGTCTGAGCCCTCCATGCGCTTTGCCAGGTCTACGATGGGGGTGACGACCTGGCGGCGGACTCGTGCCAGGAGCAGGGTCCACCAGAGCCCCCACGCAGTTGCAAACAGAACCAGGAGGAGGGCAAAGGCCCACAGACCGCCGCGCAGGGTGGCGAGGAGGGTCTGGGTGAGCCTTGCGAGGACTCCCCTATCCATGAGGAGGTAGGCCATCCCCCACCGGTTGGCCTGTATGGTCAGGGGTAGGGCCACAAGCAGCCGGTCGTCGGGGAGAACCCGTATGGCCCGTTCGGTCTCGCCACCCCGGGTCATGGCCTCGGGCGGCGCCTCCCCCACTTGGATGACGGCCCCGCGGCTGGAGCGGAGGAGGACGCCCCTGAGGTTGTCCGAGAAGGTCACCCTCGCCGTGAGATCCTCACGGATTCCCTGCAGGAGGTCTTCCAGCATTTCGGTGTACACCTGTCTCCGGGCGGCGGTCACATCGCCCACGTCGGAATTCAGTCCGGCGGTTTCCGCCCTCTTCCAGAGTTCGGCGTCGGGCCATTCCAGGTGGCCTCGCACGAAGTCCACCAGATCCGGAGAGAGGGGGTGGGACTGCCCCGTGTCCCCCAGCCCCCCAAGGATGACCTCGAGCCTGTGGGCCTCTGCCACCCGGGGGTCCGAGGCGAGGTCGAAGAGGAGGAGGCGCCCCAGGACGAGGGCCTCCGTTCTCGTGTAGCGCTCCAGTTCATCGCTCATGGCCCGGGCCTGCCGCTGCCACAGGAGGGCCACCAGCAGTAGCGCCGCCGAGTAGGAGACGAGGATGACTGCGAACCCCGCCCAACCCCAGGCCCGCATGCGTGCTTCAAGCCGTCTCGAACCCATCACTTGCCCCCCTGGGCCTGGAGACGGGCGGCGGCGCGCCTCAGGGCCTCTTCGGCCGACATCTGTCCCTGTGTGGCGTCGAGGATGGCCTCGTTCACGATCTCGTCACCGCTCGCACCCAGCATGGGGGCTCCATGGACGGTCGTGTTGTCGAGGATGGGGCCGCCGATCGTCTCACCCGCGTCTCCTTTTGCCGCTAATGGGATGAGGCCAGCCTTCTTTATAAACCCTTGAAAGCTCTGCCCCATGAGACTGGCAATGGCTCGCTCGACGTCGGCTGGGCAGTCCTCCTTGGCGAGGCACCAACCCGAGTAGATGGCGTAGGCACGGTCCTTTGTGGAGGGAATGGGCCATGGGGCCAGGCGCCTGTCCGACCGGCAGAGCTCGATGGCGCGCTGACAGGACGTGAATAGGACGGCGGCCTTCCCGTCTAACAGGTCTCGCTCGCCCTGCTGTGCACCAAGGCCGCGTAAGCCCCCGAACTCCTGGATGAACTTGAGCGCATGAACCTTCGCGGGCTTGTAGAGTTCGGGATCTGGGGCCCCTTCGAAGCTCCAGGCCAGGTCCCAGAAGAGTTCGTCCACCGGGAGGTCTGAGACGATCACATCGCCCATATCGCCCCTGCGCGCACGGAGGGTCAGGGCCGCATCGCGGAGCGCCGCCAGGGAAGTGGGGCGCGGAAGGCTGAATTGCGACCAGAGGTCGTGGCGAACGACCATGGCCCCGCAATCGAAGGTGAGGGGAAGGCAAAGGGGCCGCTTGGGACCCCCTACACTCTCGGCCACATCGGGGCGCACACCGCTTGGAAGCGCCTCGTCGAAGGGGTCCAGCCATGTGGCCACGAAGGGGATGTAACGCGCGGGGAGGATGACCCCCTGGAAGGCCTGCGAGCCGCTGGAGAAGAGGAGCACCTCCAGGTCTCTGGCTCGAGAGTAAGGCTGAAGGGGGATGAACTCGAGAGGAGGGCTTCCCCCTCCGGGGAAGGAGGAAAAGGTCGCGGCCAGCAGGGGCGGGGCCGCCACTCGGACCGGTTCAGCCGTCCGAACGGGAGTGCCACATCCGGCCATGGCAAGGGCCAGAGCCATGGCAAGGGCCAGCTGAGCACGGAGAATGGCGGCGGACTTTAGGCTCCCATCGGGCATGGGGCCATTATACAGCGCTCGGCTTCGAGCCACCCGCCGGACCCCTTCTCCCTCCTCACTCCCCTCTATATAAAAAGAGGGGCGGCCCGAAGGCCGCCCCGAGACATGCTTCCGATGAAGGTGGACTAGCGGGTGTAGGTGAAGTCCGTGGAGGTCCCACCGTCATCGTTGTTCTTGACGGAAATCTTGACCGCGACGCCCTTGGGAACCATGGCCTTGAGGCCAGAGCCCTTGGCGTTCGCCTGCGCGCTGCTCTTCCATACCGTCGTGGGGACGGCGACGCCGTTGATCCGGATCGTGCAGCCAGCGTGGAAGTTCGTGCCGTAGACCTTCAGGCGGAAGCCGCTCGCGTCGCTGACCTTCGTCACGCCGCTCACGACCGGGGGAACAACCGCCGGGGTCGTCGTGATGGTTCCAGTGGCCGTCTTCTGGTTCGCAACACCCGTCGCGTCCGTCACGGTGACCGTCCACGTGAAGGTGCCAACCGTCGTGTAGATGTGGGTCGTGGAAGCAAGGGTGCCCGTGGCGCCGTCACCGAACTGCCACGCGTAGACGAAGGGTGCGGAACCGCCGGTCACCGTCGTGTTGAAGGCGACGGTCAGCGGGATCTTGCCCGACGTGGGAGCGGCAGTGGCCGTGACGGTCATGGGCGTGTACTGGATAAGCCGGAAAGAAACCAGCGGGCTGATGCCACCGAAGGCACAGGTTGGGGACGTGTAGCCCGGAGGAGCCTTCTCTGTGGCAACGGCGACGATCACGTGGTTGCCGTAGGGGGTAGACGTGCTGTTCCACGGGGTGGCCGCGATCCAGTTGCCGGTCGTGGGGTCCTTGGCGGTAGCGGTGCCGATCTTGGTGCCGCCGGTGGGGATGGAGGGGACGGGCGGGTCGAGGTAGAAATCGACCTTTGCCACGCCAGCGCTGACGGTGCTGACAGCCACGTTGGCGGAGAGCTGGATGCTTGTGCCGGACACCACGTCGCCGGAGACGGGCTCGACCACGTAGACGGTCGGAGCCACGTTGTGAACGGTGAAGGAGGATTCGGAGGTCTTCCACACGAGGCCTGAAGCATTGACCACGCGCACGTACACCTTGTGCACGCCCTCGGACATGGTGGTGGTGTTCAGGGTGTAGGCGGGCCAGGCGATGGAAGCGACGGGGACGCCGCTGTAGGCGATGTTCTTCATGACGCCGTCGACCCAGATGGTCACTTCGGTCACGCCGAAGGGGTTGTTGTTGGTGGCCTCTGTGGCGGTGCCGCTGATCACGAGGGAGCCGCCGCAGACGTACCAGTTGCTGCCGCTGGAGCCGCAGGAGCCCGGGATGCTCACGGGGCCTGGCGCGTAGCCCACGGTGGTGCGGGCGTACCGGTTGACTAGGACCGTGAGGGTCGTGTCGTCAAAGGCCGCCAGGTTGCACCCGCCATCGGTCACTTCAAAATAGGCGTGCCAGGGGCCGAAGCTGGGCATGAAGTAGCCGGAACTTGCCGAGTAGGCGGAGAGGTCCTTGCTGAAGCTGTAGGTGCCCACGGTTCCGGGCGGGGTCGCCACTGTAGAGGTGCCCAGGTAGATATAAGTGGCGCCGTTCGTCAGATAGCCGTCCACGTTGGTGATGCCGGTGGTGACGTCCTCGAACTTCCAGCTCACCTTGACAACGCCCTGAACGTCGTTCGGGCGAACGGCGTTGTAGGGAGAGAACGTGGCGTCCGCGTCGGGACCGAGGATGGGCAGGTCCACGTCGGTGTTGAAGTAGAGGCCGAAGAGCCCGTCGCGGCCCACGGAGGCGTAGATGTTTCCGTTTCCGGAAACCATGGCGGTGGCGGACCGGCCCCAGTACTCACTGAAGGGCAGCCAACCGGCGGGCAGGATGGCGGGCTGGCGGGGGTTGTTGCTCACGTTGACCTGCCAGAACTGGCCACTGTTGTCGGACACCACAAGCCAGCCATTGGTGGCCCAAGCGGCGTACTGGGCGGTGGGGAGGGGCAGGGCGACGAGGTTGGCAGCGGGGACGGGGGCGCCCACGGTGCCGCCGAAGACGGGCGCGGTCACGTCGTTGATGTTCACCACGCTGACGCCGTCCGTCGTCACTTCGGGGGCCACAGGGACCGCGCCGGCCGTGTTGCCGATGAGGTAAAGGAAATTGCCCACGGGCGTGCTGTACTCAAACACGCTGTGGATAAAGCCTGTGATGCCCGCCAGGTTGACGGTGCCCATGAGGCTGCCGTCGGTCGTCTTGCGAATTTCGACCGCCGTGCCGTAGTTGACCGCCAGGAAAGGCGTGGCCGGATAGGCGGGGTGGGCAAAGGCATAGGCGTTCACCACGGGGAGCGGCAGGGCGATGGCCGAGAAGACCGTGGCCGGTGCCGTGGGATCCGTGTAGGTATAGCCGTAGAGGAGACCCGCGCCGGCATTGTTGGTGGCCACGTAGAACATGTTGCTGAAGGTGCCGATCCAGGTGATGGGTTTGCTCATGGTGACGGTCTTCTTCACCACCGGGGCGGCGGGGGTCGTCACGTCGACGATGGCGAACTTGCCGCTGGTGCCGGTGCTGGCGACGAAGAGGGTCTTGCCATCGGGAGAAGCGGCGACCCTGTCAACAGAGGGAAGGCCGAGGGTCGTGACGCCGATCTGCGCGATGGCCGTGGGGCCTTGCAGGATGATGAGGTATTCGGTGTCGGCCAGATAGACGTAATTGCCGCCCACCGCCACGTCTTCGGCGAAGGAGCCGCCCGAGAGGTAGACGCCGGTCTCCGCGAAAGCGGGGGCTTCCGTGAAGGAGCGCTCGCCGCCCGAGCCGTTGGCCACGACGCCCTTGCCCGGAGTCCAGCCCATGTCGTAGGTCTGGGGGGTGGGGTTGGAGATGTTCGCCGTGCCGAGGCCAAGGACCGTCACCATCTGGTTGTCGCAGGTCCAGATATGGTTCTGGAGCGTCGAGAACATGAGGCCCGTGGGGGTGGGAACCAGACGGGTCAGGTCGTCGGTGCTGTTCTCGTACTCGCGGATGTAGAAGTAGTTGGCGGGGTTGGTCAGGTCGGGGATCTGCATGATGGTGATCTGGGACTTGTTGTCTGCGGCGTTGTTCCACCCGAAGGGCTGGTAGTTAAAATTGGGGTTGAGCTTGCCGTAGAGGTAGGGCGCCTTGAAGAAGATGTCGCCGCTGTTGTAGAAGCCCGTGATGCCGCCGAAGAGCGGGACGATGCCGAGGAAGGAAGTCCCGGCGGTCAGGTAGGTGCAGCCCAGGCCGCTCAGGTCGAAGACCCACGCGCCGGTGGACTCGTTCGGCAGGGGGCCGGCGTTGTAATCGGCGGCGATGAGGGTGTTGGAGTCGTTGTCAACGATGAGTTTGGTCCAGAGCTCGTTGAAACCATCACCATTGATGTCGCTATAGCCGAAGTAGCCCGCATAGACGCCGTTGACCACATCAACGATGGCGATGCCGCCGAGTTCCATGCCCCCGATGGAATCGTATCCGTGAATCCAGTACTGCTGGTCAGCCGTCACCGCGAAGCTGTCGGCCCAACCAAAGCCTCTGTCCGTGTTCCAGCCCATCTTCCAGCCCTGGACGAAGACGGGGCTCACCGGGTCGGTTACGTCGAATTCCCAGGTCGCGTACCAGCCGAGAACGTAGACGCTGTTGCCGACCATGGTCATGTAGACCGCCGGGTCGCCCCAGGCCATCATCGCCGGGTGGGTGATGTCGCCTGCCGCGGCGAAGTAGTATTCGCCCGAGCCCGCGGCCCAAGCGGTGGCGGTTCCGTTGGTCGTGGTGACGACCGTGGGGCCGCCGTTCCAGTAGATGTCCGCGCTGCAGAGGCTCTCCACCTTCACTTCAGGCTTGAGGCCCATGCTCTTGCGAACCTCGGCGAGGTTCTTGGGGGTGATCTTGAGGGCGCTCGCGTCCTGGCCCGCTGTGGGCGCGGCCGCGCGCTGGTGGGAGGTCATCTCCCAATTCTTGTAGCGGGGGTCCAACTTCGTATCCATCTTGCCGGCCGCCGGCGTGGCGATGCCAACAATCAGGAGGGCTAGGACGGCCACGACCGCCAAGCACCAATTTCTGGACTGTATTTGCATCCTTAACCTCCTATTCCGTCAACTTCAAAGAAGATCCCGTCTTGAACACTAAGTATGAAATGGTCAACCACCACATCTCCTCATGGGTTTGGTCAACGACCTAACCACCCCCCTTCAAGGTTTGTTGCGCCTCCACCCCGCTGGGTCCGGCGCCGAACGTGATTCCCTTCCCTCATGGACGACCCAATAACTGCATTACCAAAAAGAATATCCGCTTTCGTGCGGCCAAGTCAAGCGCCCGCGCGTTTCTTTGCCTCATGAAACTTCAATATAATCGCTCGCCGCCCGAGACCTCCGCCCATGGAGTATAGCACAGAGCCGAAGACTGTCAATGTTTCACTTGACACCGCTTCGGCCCAGCTTCAACCCCTTTCCACAGGCGGCTTCTTCCCTTTCCTCCTATGCTCCACACTCAAGGTACAGACCCCTCCGGCTCCAGTCAAGCCTTTTTTTACCCTTTCGGCGTGAATGTGACCCACGTCACACGCCCGGACAGCTAAGGCCCTGATCCTAAAAGCCATTAATGCGGGGGAGCCGTGGACCCGGGACGCGCTTGGAAGGGCCGTGTCTCAGAAGGGAGACTCCCCCATTCCCAGAGGGTCTGGGCCCACCCAGTCTCCCGCCGATACTTGTTTCCAAAAGTCGGCCGGGCACAGGCCGTCGCGCACCAGACGCCGGAGGGGCTCCACTTCCCCGGGGTCTTCGCCGAGCCCCCGCAGTCCCGCGCTTCCCGCCCGGAAAAGGGCAGCCATGGCCTCCTTCACGGAGGGTCCGGCCTCGGGGTTCCAGCGGGGCCCGTGACGCCCCGCCTCCAGCAGCGCCCGGCCCAGGGTGGCCCTATGGGGAAGGGGAAGGGGCGCCTTCGCCATGATCCGCCTCCCCTCCTCGCTCAGGAGCCCTTTGAGAAGGGCCGCGGCGGCCATCACGAGGGGGAGGGGCACGGAATCGAGGGTGCGGACCTCCAGGTACCCCCGGAGGCGCACCTCGGGAAAGAGGGTGCTCAGGTGGAGGGTCCAGTCGTCCATGGTCATGGGGCCGAAGGCGCCGGGCGCCCGCAGCCAATCGTCGAAGGACCTCCCGTCGCCGGGGACGAAGCGCCCCTCCCGCACCAGGAACAGGAGCGGCCGGCCCAGGCTCCACCGGGCCGCGTCGGCGTAGGTGGGCCGGGGCTTGAAGAGGAATGCCGGAAGGCCGCACCGGCGCGCGTCGGTCCCGCGCCAGATGCGGGGGCGCTGGGAGGACCAGGAAGTCCTTCGGCCCCGGAATATGGGGCCATTGGCCAGAGAAGCCGCGATGTGGGGCAGGACGGGGAGGACGGCGGCGACCATTTCCCCCATCTCCGCCTCGTCCCTGTAGTCGAGGCACACCTGCGTGGAGGCCGTGAGTTTCATCATCCGGCGACCCAGTCTGCCCGCTCGGAGCAGGTGGTCCCGGAGGATGCCGTATCGGGCCTTGGGAACGTCGGGGAGGTCCTCCTCCCCGTTCTGGGGAGCGACACCCCAGGCCTTCAGCCTGAAGCCGCATGGCCGGGCCGCCGCTTCCATGCCCCGGAGGTTGTTCTCCAGAAAGGTCCGGATCCGTGCCAGGCGCCCAAAGGGTGGGGAGGCCAGCTCCACCTGTCCTCCCGGCTCGAGCCCGACCATCCCGCCCCCCTGAAGCTTGAGAGCGGCGATGTGACCATCTTCCAGGAGGAGCCCATGGGGAGGCGAGAACCGGGACAGGGCCGCCTCGACTCCCGCAGGTCCGAAGTAGGAAACCATCCCCCCCCCGTCATCCATGGGCAGGAGTTCCCACTCCACCCCCACCCGTCCCTCCTCGGGCGCCTGGGGGTCGAAGGCGTCCGAAAGGTGCGCGCGCGATGTGATGGGGATCTGGCTCCCGGGCTGGTAAGTGCTCATGGGGTGAAGGGTGAGGAGTAAGGAGTGAGGAGTGAAAGGTGAAGAGCGAAAAGTGAGAGGCGCAAGGAGGACTCCTTATGCGGGAGAGCGCTTGAAACGGGATAGCGGGAACGGGCCCGGGGGACCGATTATTGCGCCCGACTACCGAACCCCAAATCCTCAATGGCTATTTGACCTGACCCTGCTTCCATTCCTGATACCTGGGGAGGTAGTCGGCTATCACCCGCTCGGGATCCAGGCCAAGGTACTGCGCGACCTGCTTGAGGAAGCCTTTCAGGTAGATCGCCGCGGGAAGGGCATCATAGCGCTCCGCCTCCACGGATTCGATGTACCAGGACCGAATGTTGGTCTCCGAAACGATCTCCGCCACGGAGATGCCTCTGGCCTCGCGTACGCGCCGCAGGGCCTTGCCGTCGAACGCTTTGATCTCCTCCAGCACGGCTTCGATGTTGCGGGAGGGCTTGGGGTGCGTGTCCTCGATGCCCCCTTGCATGCCGGCCACCCCGTGCGGGCCCTCCGACGTGGGCTCGCCGTATTCGGCCACCCGCTGTTCCAGGCTCATGAACCCCTTGGCCACGAGGTCGTCGTCGTAGCGCTGTCTGAGACCCGTGGTGATGAGGAGTTTGTAGGCATCTTCCAAGCGGTCGCGCATGGATTCCCTCTCCTCTTTGCTGTAGAGGCTGAGGGTGAGGGGCGAGGTCTCGAGGTAGGGCTCGAGGAGGCGGGCGTAGGCCGCCTGGATGTCTTTCACCGTGGCGTTGTAGGGGATCTCCAGGAGTTCGTAGGCGTTCAGCTCGCTCATGGCCCGCGGGATGATCCGCCCCTCGGCGGGCGCGGGCTCCTTCTCCTCCTTGAGGATCACGTTGGCCAGCCGCTCGACGGACAGGCTGAAAGGGCAGAGGGGGTAGGCCTTGGCGATGGGCTCCAGAGCACGGTGCGCGGACCTCGTT
>JAKAJA010000029.1 GCA_021814085.1 Acidobacteriota bacterium
TCTGCCGGCGGCGTGACGTGCTCCTACTTCGAGCAGGTCCAGTGCAACATGAACTACTACTGGGAGAAGGACGAGGTCCTCTCCAAGCTCGACACCAAGATGACCAACGGATTCAAGGCCGTCTCCAAGCTCGCCCGCGAAAAGAAGATCTACATGCGCGACGCGGCCTACATGATTGCCATCCAGCGTGTGGCCGAGGCCTGCAAGCTGCGCGGGTGGGTGTGAGGGAGCTTCGGAATTCGGAAAAGTAAAGACAATTCCGTTGCCCGAGTTCCGAGCCTCACCATGATCTGAGCAAGAAGCGGCCCGCGGGAAACCGCGGGCCGCTATCATTCCCCCCTTCTCCCCTTCTCCCGTTCTCCCGATCCTTCCTTTCCCCCGCGGCCGGGGCTAGAATCCTGGCTGGGATACATCCGCAAGGGCCCGCCGAACGGGACCTCCACCGATAGGTCGCCATGGGAGCCGACATGAACAGGCAGAGCGCGGGCAGGGGCTTCATCCCCGAGGGGCGCAGGAGCAGGGAACTGGAGTGCCTCTACGCCCTTTCCACCATCCTCAACCGCAAGGACCTCTCCCTCCTGGACCGGTGCGCCCTCCTCGTTGAGGCCATTCCCGCAGGCTGGCAACATTCGGACGCTTGCCGGGCCGAGATCCGGCTCGGTGAGCGCTCTTTTGCGTCGTCCGGCTTCAAGGAAACTCCGTGGATGCTCGCCGCGGACATACAGGGCAGGGATGGGATCCGCGGTGCGGTAAGGGTGGTCTACCTCGACAAGAAGCCCTACGCCGGAGAAGGTCCGTTCCTCCTCGAAGAGAGGAAGCTCGTGAACTTCGTGGCCAAGCGGCTCTCGATCTGCTTGGCCGAATCTCCACCGGGCTCCGGCGCGGACGGGGCCGCCCCGCCCGTTGCTCCCGAATGGCGCGTCATCTTGGACCTCCTCCGGGAAACGGACAACATGCTCTGGAAACGCATCCTGCGAAGGCTCATGAACTACATGTCCAAGCAGGGAGTCCCGGGCGTCCACAGCCTCATCAACCAGTTCGACCCCACCAACTACGCGGAGCGAGACAAGGAGCTGAGGGGCGCGAATCAGCCACTCCCCATCCGCGACGCCAAGATACTGAACCGGCTCTTTGAGGACATCATCCACGTGGCGGACATCGCCCTTCCTGACAGGGAGATCGCCAACCTCCTCAAGCAGTGGATCCGCCAGGACAAACTCGGCCTCCTGGCCATAGCAACGGATCAGCGGGACCTTGGGCTAGTGAGGATTCGCGACCTTGTGGAGAGGTTCTGCCGGTCCACCCAGGAGGGCGAGGTGGCCATCTCTCCCGCCGACGATCGAAACGCCCGGGTCGCCCTCGTGAGGCGGCTCCTCACCGAGCGTCTCAGCTTCATCCAGGTGGCCAAGGAGTACCTGACCATCCACGACTTCGGACGCCTTCTCACGCGCATCTTCGGCCCCTCGGAGGGGAATGGGAAGATCGGCGGCAAGGCCGCCGGCATGTACCTGGCCCACCAGATCCTCAAAGCGGAGGTGAAGGGTGACCCGCTCATCGAGAGGGTCCGCATGTGCCGCGCCTGGTACATCACCTCGGACGGCCTCTTCGATTTCGTCCGCAACAACTCCCTCGAGGACACCCAGAGCTTCAAGTACGGCAGCCTGGAGGAGGTTCGCGAGGGCTACCCCTACCTCGAGCAGATCTTCAAGCACTCCCATTTCTCTCCCGAGATGATCAACGGCCTCAAAGTGGCCCTGGACGAACTGGGCGACGGGCCCCTCATCGTGCGCTCCTCCAGCCTTCTCGAAGACAGCGAGGGCTCCGCCTTCTCGGGCAAGTACCGCAGCCTCTTTCTCGTCAACACGGGCACCAAGGAGGAGCGCCTCAACGCCCTCCTGGACGCCATCGCCGAGGTCTACGCCTCCATCATGGGGCCGGACCCGATTCAGTACCGGAAAGAGCGCGGCCTTCTGGATTTCATGGAAGAGATGGGGATCCTCATCCAGCGGGTCGTGGGAACGCGCATGGGGAAGTACTTCTTCCCGGCTTTCGCGGGGGTGGCCTTCAGCAACAATGAGTTCCGCTGGTCCCCCCGTATCCGCCGCGAGGACGGCATCATCCGAATCGTGGCGGGCCTCGGAACCCGGGCGGTGGACCGCGTGGGCGACGATTACCCCACCATGATCGCCCCGGGGCAGCCGGGTCTCAAGGTGAATGCCACCCCCGACCAAGCCATCCAGTACGCGCAGCGGTACATCGACGTCCTCAACCTTGAAACGGGCCGGTTCGAATCGCCTCCCATCGCGGATGTCCTGCGGGAGGTGGGAAGCGCCTTTCCAATGGCCGACAAGATCTTCTCCGTATACCGCGACGGCATGCTCCACAAGCCCTCGGCGCTCTTCGACCCCAGGGAGGACGACCTCGTGGTCACCTTCGCCGGGCTCGTCGAGGACACCCGCTTCGTCAAGCAGATCCGCACCATCATGACAACCCTCGAACGCTCCATGGGGCATCCCGTGGACATCGAGTTCGCCTCCGATGGGAAGGACCTCTTCCTGCTTCAGTGCAGACCCCAGAGCTGGGCGCAGGATTCCCACCGGGTGGCCATCCCCTCCATCATCCAGGAGGACCGCAAGCTCTTCTCCGCCAACCAGTACGTGAGCAACGCCCAGCTTTCCGGCATTGGATACCTGGTCTACGTCGACCCCGCGGAGTACGGCAATCTCCCCTCCAAGTCGGACATGACGGCCATTGGCACGGCCGTGAGCCGCCTCAACGGCCTTCTGCCCCGGCGCTCTTTCGTCCTCATCGGTCCCGGGCGGTGGGGCAGCCGTGGAGATATAACCCTTGGAGTCCCAGTCAGTTACTCTGATATCAACAATACCTGCATGCTCGTGGAAGTGGCCCGCCAGAAAGGGGGCTACGTGCCCGACCTCTCCTTCGGGACCCACTTCTTCCAGGACCTCGTGGAGGCCAATATCAAATACCTCGCCCTCTACCCCGACCAGGAGGGCCAGATTTTCAACGAGCGGTACCTGCGCCAATCCCCCAACAGCCTTGCCGAACTCCTGCCCGATTTCGCGCAGTTTCAGGAGGTCCTGCGCGTCATAGATGTGGGGACGGTAAGCCCTGGGATGGATGTGCGGATCATCATGGATGGCGAGAAAAACGAGGCCCTCGCCTTTCTCAGGGAGGTGCGCCCGGGGGCCGTCGCGGGACCCACGGCCTACGGTTCCGCGCCGAAGGATTGACGCGAGCTAGGCATCGGCTTGCTTCCGAAGGTAACAGGTCCTCATCTTAAGCAGTCATATTTCGGGCCAAACTCGCCATTAAACCGAAAGGCCAAGAGCCTTGACATGCACTATATGTTGCGCTACATTACCGTTGCTTTGGCAAATATTGGGGTTCTCGCCTTGCGGGACCCTTGGCCACAACCGTTGTGCCCTGAAGAATTGTCCCCATCGTGGGAGGAGGTTTTGAAATGGATTCCAACCGTCCCGGGGCGTCCGATTCCCCGTCCGGCAGAAAGAAGGCTTCTGCCCCTGCCGAAACCAAGCCGGCACAGAGCAATGCCCCGTCGGATGTCCAGGCGTCCGCCGCCGCCATGACCGTCCCCATCGAAGCCCTGCAGCCATTTCGCCTCTCCCGAATCTTCACGCGGGTCGGGGCCGACGCCATGGACGCGATCCGCTACGAGAGGCGTTCCTGCTTCATCCGCAACACGGATGGCTCGGTGGTCTTCGGCTTGGAGAACGCGGAAGTGCCCGAGGAATGGTCCCAGCTCGCCAGCGACATCCTGATCAGCAAGTATTTCCGCAAGGCCGGGGTGCCCGGGACGGGCCACGAGACGAGCATCCGCCAGGTGATCCGACGCATCGCCCACACTCTCCGCGTGGAAGGGGAGCGTCTCGGCGGCTATTTCGCCGACAAGGACGAGGCCGACGCCTTCGAAGCGGAGCTCTGCCACCTCCTGGTCACCCAGAAGGGGGCCTTCAACTCCCCCGTCTGGTTCAACCTCGGGCTCTGGCACGAATACGGGATCGAAGGCTCGGGGGGAGCCTACTTCTGGAACCCCTCCACTGAGGCTGTCGAGGAGTCGACCAACGCGTACCAGCACCCCCAGTGCTCGGCCTGCTTCATCCAGAGCGTCGGGGATGATTTGATGAGCATCTTCCAGCTCGCCAAGAACGAGGCGCGCCTGTTCAAGTATGGTTCCGGAACCGGCTCCAATTTCTCACGAATTCGTTCCAGGGAAGAGAAGCTTTCCGGTGGCGGCACCTCCTCCGGGCTCATGTCCTTCCTCGAGGTCCTGGACCGTGCGGCCGGCGCCACCAAGTCGGGCGGGACGACCCGGCGCGCCGCCAAGATGGTCTGCCTCGACATCGACCACCCCGAAATCCAGGACTTCATCAACTGGAAGCGACGCGAGGAGGGAAAAGCCCGCGCGCTCGAAGCGGCGGGAATCAACATCGAGGAGGCGGTCCACACGGTCTCGGGACAGAACGCCAACAATTCGGTCCGGGTCTCGGACGCCTTCATGGAGGCCTACGAAAAGGATTTGGACTGGAAGACGACCTATCGTACGTCGGGACAGCAGGCGCACACGATCCGCGCCAGGGACATCATGAAGCAGATCGCCCAGGCCACCTGGGAGTGCGGCGACCCGGGCATGCAGTACGACTCCACCATCAACCGGTGGCACACCTGCAAGACGACGGACCGCATCAACGCCAGCAACCCCTGCTCCGAATACATGTTCCTGGACGACTCGGCCTGCAACCTCGCGAGCCTGAACCTCATGAAGTTCCAGGACGGGGAAGGCACCTTCGACATCGAGGGGTTCAAGCACGCCGTGGGCATCTTCATCACTGCCCAGGAGATCCTCGTGGACGCCTCCTCCTACCCCACCGAGGAAATCGCCCGCAACAGCCACGAATACCGCCCCCTGGGACTCGGCTACGCGAACCTCGGGACCCTCCTCATGGTCAAGGGCATCCCCTACGACAGCCCCAAGGCGGTCGCCTGGTGCGGCGCCATCACCAGCCTCATGACGGGCCAGGCCTACGCCGTCTCGGCCCTCCTGGCCCAGCGCAAGGGCGCCTTCGCGGGTTACGCCAAGAACCGGGACTCCATGCTGGACGTCATCAAGATGCACCGGGACGCCAGCCTCGCCATCGAGAGCCAGTACCTCCCCGAGGAGCTCTCCCTCGCCAGCCACCAGGTCTGGAACGACGCTCTCGTTTTCGGCCGCCAGCACGGCTTCCGCAACGCGCAGGCCACGGTCCTCGCCCCCACGGGCACCATCGGCCTCCTCATGGACTGCGACACGACGGGCATCGAGCCCGACTTCTCCCTCGTGAAATTCAAGAAGCTGGCGGGCGGCGGCTATTTCAAAATCGTGAACCAGTCCGTGGAGCGCGCGCTGGACGCCCTCGGATACCCCCCTGCGCAGGTCCAGGACATCCTCCGGTACCTCATCGGGACGGCAACCCTCGCGGGAACGCCCCACGTCAATGCGGCCAGCCTCAAGATGAAGGGCTTCACGGACGAAGACGTGGAAAAAGTGGAGGCCCAGCTGGTCCGCGTAGTGGACCTTCCCCAGGCCTTCTCCGCCTACGTTCTGGGGGACGAGTGCCTCGGTCGTCTAGGCCTTAACCCGGAAAGTGCCAAAGATCCCTCCTTCAACGTGCTGGCCAACCTGGGCTTCACGGCCCAGCAGGTGGAGGAGGCCTCCCTCGTGGCGTGCGGACAGATGACCCTCGAAGGGGCGCCCCACCTCAAGCCCGAACACCTGCCCGTCTTCGACTGCGCCAACAAGTGCGGCAAGAACGGGAAGCGCTTCATCGCGCCCCTCGCCCACGTGAAGATGATGTCCGCGGCCCAGCCCTTCCTGTCGGGAGCCATCTCTAAGACGGTCAATCTCCCAAGCAACATCACCACGGAGGAGATCGAGCGCATCTACCTTGAGGGCTGGAAGCGGGGCCTCAAGGCCCTCGCGGCCTACCGTGACGGTTCCAAGGTGACCCAGCCCCTCAGCGACGCCTCCACGCAGAAGAAGGCCGGGGAAGAGGCGCCCATGGCGGTGACCGACGTGCGTTGGACCCCCCTCCAGAGGCGGCGCCTTCCCAAGAAACGCCTGGGCTTTACCCAGGAGGCGCGGGTGGGCGGCCAGAAGGTCTACCTGAGGACGGGGGAGTACGAGGACGGCCGCCTGGGCGAGGTCTTCATCGACATGCACAAGGAAGGGGCGGCCTTCCGCTCCCTCATGAACTGCTTCGCCATCGCGGTCTCCCTCGGCCTGCAGTACGGCGTGCCCCTCGAGGAATACGTGGACTGCTTCACCTTCACCCGGTTCGAACCCCAGGGCCCCGTCTCCGATCACCCGAACATCAAGTACGCCACCTCGGTCATCGACTACCTGTTCCGCGTCCTCGGCATGGAGTATCTGGGCAGGACCGATTTCGTTCAGGTGAAGCCCGAGGACCTGGCCAAGACGGAGGCGGAGAAGACCCTCGCCTCCCCCACGGCCAGCGCCAAGGAGGTGGCCGACGCCCAGCAGTCCCTCGTCCAGACGGGCGTACCCGTCTTCAAGGGCGCGGGGGGCGGAAATCCCCTCTCCTCCCACCTCTCGACCATGATGGGTGACGCGCCGTTCTGCAATATCTGCGGGCATATCACCGTGCGGAACGGCAGCTGCTACAAGTGCCTCAACTGCGGGAACTCCCTCGGCTGTTCCTGACATCCTTCACTGGACTGGCAAGGGGGCGGGCGCAAAACCCGCCCCCTTCGCTTTCAGATTCAGATGTGGCCGGGCTATCCGCCGGGATGAACTTCTGAGAAACTCGTGGGGGGGACATCGCCCATGATCCAGACAGCCAAGCCCGCAAAACCCTGGAAGGCCGGGCTGGAGGTCCTCCGTCAGGCCCTCCTCCTGGTAGCCGCTACTTTCTGCTTCGTGGTCGCCGTCAAAGGCTTCATCATCCCCAATCACCTCCTCACTGGCGGGGTGACGGGCATGTCCCTTCTCCTGCACGCCCTCTTCAAATGGCCCGTGGGCCTCCTCACCTTCCTCTTCAACGTCCCTATCTTCCTCCTCGGCTTCCGGGACGTGGGCAAGAAGTTCGCGGCCTACTCGGGGCTCGCGGTCCTGCTCTTCTCACTTACCGTGGACCATATGCCCATCGGACCCTTGACCAAGGATCCCCTCCTGGCGAGCATCTTCGGAGGAATCGTGGGGGGTCTGGGCAGCTGGCTGGCGATCCAAGCGGGCGGTTCGCTTGGCGGGTTCGATATCCTGGGCGTTGTGCTCAACCGCCGGTTCAGCCTGGGCATGGGCGAGGTGGGGCTGGTTCTCAACGGCGCGCTGGTCATGGCCTCCGGTGTCATGAACACCCCCGAGCTGGCCATGTACACCCTCGTTGGCATCTACGTCGGCAGCCGCACCCTGGACGCGCTGCAGGCGCCGAGACCCCGGAAGGCGGTGCTCATCGTTTCCAAGGAGAGCGCCGCCATCAAGGAGCGAATCCTCCTCGAGATGGCGCGCGGCGTGACGATCCTGAAAGCCGAAGGGGCCTTCACGGGCGAGGGCTCCAACGTCCTCATGTGCGTGCTCACCCGTTACGAGCTCATGGAACTTAGAGACATCATCCGGACGGAGGATCCGCAGGCTTTCGTGACTGTCTTGGAGGCGTCGGACGTCATCGGGCGATTCCGGCGTCCCACGGCGTTCGACATCTGGAAAAGGCATCAGGATCGGCTCAAGTAACCGTCGCGAGCCGCGACGCAACCCAGGGAAGGAGACCTACCTCTTCTTTTCCGACCCCAGCACCATCCTGTTGAGCACCATGGACACCAGGGAGATGAGCAGCGATGCGAGGAGCGCCCACCAGAAGCTCTCCAGGTGAAAACCGGTCACCAGCCTGGAAGCGAGGTATAGCAGGCCCGCGTTGATGATGAAGACGAAGAGCCCGAGGCTGACTATGACGAGGGGCAGGGTGAAGAAGATCAGGATCGGCCGCAGGATGGCGTTGGCGAGCCCCACCACGAGCGCCGCGATGACCAGGCTCCATGGGCTGTCGAACTTGATTCCCGGAACGAGGTAGCTCACCAGCCCCATGGAAGCGGCGAGAATAAGAACCCTGAGTACGAACCGCATGGACTACCTCCCTCCCCGAACCGGACACCGCCAGCCCTATCGCGTCCTGTAAAGAACCAGTTCCAGCCTGAAATTCTCCACTGCCCAGGTGGCCAGCACGGTGCAAACCGCCGCGAATACCACGCCGCCGAAAACATCCAGGACCCAGTGGAACCCCAGATAGAGGGTGGACATGACGACCGCCGCGGTGAGAACAACCATGGTCTTGCGCAGGCGGCGGTTGGCGCTCTGAGACACGAGCATCATGAAAGTGACGGCGAGGGAGCAATGGAAGGAAGGAAAGCAGTTGTTCAAGCCGCTCAATGGCCGCAGACCTTCTATGAGCAGGGGCGAAATGCTGTTCATGAGGAGGACCACCTCGCCGTCCCCGGCAGCCCACCGTTCGCTCACGGGAACGAGAATGTAGAAAGGGATGATGAGGACGTAGTTGAATACCATCCCCCAAAACAGCTTCCTTCCCAGATCTCTCTCCCCGTTGTGATAGGAGACCAAAACGGCCACGAGGCCCAGGACGGGAAAGACGTACAGGTAGATCGAGGCGAATATATAGGTGAGCCAGGTGGGATGGACCACTTGGAACAGGGCCGTGGCCGAGCCTTCGATCTGCATGAAGAGGCCCGTGAAATCCCATCGGAGGTGGTGCGTGATGAGGTCGTCGTACCTGGTTTCGAGAATGTTGAAGAACAGGATGGACAGAAGGGTCAGGAGATAGAACAGGGACCGCTTGCTGACCGCGTGCTCCCTGGCGAATCGCCACACGAGCCCGAAGGGAGACGTGTCGGGAACGCACCACTTGAGGAGGGCCAGGAAGGAGAACCCCGTCATGCACGCGCCGAAAAGGAGAACAAGATCTGGATGCCGCACTCGACTCCTCCTCGCTCGAATCGAAAGGAACTCTAGCACTGTTCCGCTGATTTCTCAAGGCCTTATGAGCCGATCAACAGCGACTTTTCACAAAATGCCCCCCCCTGATTGTGATAAGATTTTATGGTTACGGAGGACGCCATGACCAAAAGAACCGTCGCCTTGGCCCTCGCCTGTATGGCAATCTCGGTCCTCGTTGCCGCCGCCGAAGCCCAGGCGGTTTACAACGGGGGCAAATGCGGGGGCGCGTACACCCTTCAGGGCGGCGACACCATCACCTTCGTCCCCGGTTCCAATCCCGGCCCCGAGTCCTTCTGGCTCGCCGTCACGAGCGGGGGTGGAAGTGCAATCCTATCGGATGGCTCCGGGGGCACGACAGGAGGTGACTTCGCTCTCAGGCAGGGCGCCCTCATGCTCTTTTCCGTCACCCAGACCTATTCCCTCCTATTCACGGGCACCTCGGCGCAGATCCTCTTCGGAGGAACGGTCCTGGATCGTCCGGGAAAGCCCATTTGCGACACGGGGCTGATCGGCCCTTCCTTCATCAAGGTGGACAAGCTCCTCAACCTCATGACCCAGAGCCACGCCCAAGGGACCCCCACGGTGTCCGTCTGGGCCTGGTTTCAGACGAGCCGGATCACAAGCGGCAACATCACCTACACCCTTGTCTCAACACCCCGGCAGCAGGCCGTCATCGATCCCGCCGCCTGCAGCGGGACGGACTGCTGCCAGCCAACGGCCACGAATTATGCGCTGAAGAACATTTCGGGCGGGGCCTATACCCTCTTCGAGCTCGATGCGGGGGGCTCCTACAATTTCGACTGGAACACGGCGGTCCCGGCGCCCTTCACGTGCACCGCCAGCGCCTCGCCCACCTCGGGCACGGCCCCCGTGGACGTGAGCTTCGCGGCCTCCCCCTCGGGGGGTTCCTCGGGATACAAATGGGCATGGACGCTGGGGGACGGGGCCACGTCGGCCAAGCAGGGCTTCACCCACACCTACAAGTCGGGGGGAAAGTTCGTCTGGAAGGTGACAGTCACGGACCTCGCCGGCCAGACGTGCGTGAAATCGGGACAACTGCAGATCGCCAGCCCCCTGTCAGCAACGGCGACGGCAACACCTAGGCAGGGAAATGCTCCCCTCACATCCACGTTTACCGTCTCGGCCAAGGGGGCAAAACCGCCCTACACCTTCTTATGGGATTTCCAGGACGGGAGCACTGCCAACACGGCCACGGCGAGCCACACCTTCGTATCCACGGGCGCCTACTACTGCATCGTGACGGTCACCGATTCGGCGGGGAAGAGCGCGGTGGCCCAGGCGCCCGTCTACGTGGGGGTCCCCATCTCACCCACCATCAGCTCGGTGAAGCCAGTCTCCGGGGCCCCGTCATTCACCCTGAAGGTATCGGGAGCCGACTTCCAGAGCGGCTGCACCGTGAGCGCCGATGGGCAGGGCATCTCCCAGGTGGTTTTCAAGAGCACCACCACCCTCCAGCTCAAGGGCGGGAGCCAGCTCAAGGCCCTCTTCCCCAAGGGCAGCCCCGTCTGCGTGATGGTGACCAACCCCGACGGCGGCCAGTCGGACTGTTTCACCTACACGCGCTAGCGCGAGCAAGTAGCCAGAGAAACTAGGGCAAGGAATCGCTTTCCTGGCGAACGCCCCGCGCGCGAAAATCAATGCAGAATGAACCCGGATTTTGCAGTTACCGTTGGCTGTTGCAGCGAAAGGCTTGGCTGGATGTCGTTTGGGTTTCACCGCCATGGGACCTAAGCAAAATCCGGGTGCTCCCGAGCTGGAGGCGAAGGGAGCCCCACGGGAGGGGTGAGGCTCCAATGGGCTTTGCCCATGGAGCGGGGCCCCGGAGGGCATTCCTCGGACCGGCGGGTTCATCCCGCGGTCTGAGGGAGGAGGGAATGGCCCTCCCCGAGGAGGAGATGGCGCCTTTTCCGCCTGACACTACCTTGATGGTCGGAGGCACTACGGGTTCAAATGCGATATCCGGGTTCAAGGATGGAGTGATTTCTCTCTTCTGTAGGCCGGCTACACATCCCGGC
>JAKAJA010000030.1 GCA_021814085.1 Acidobacteriota bacterium
GATGGGCAGGTCGCCGGAGCGGACCTCGGCGGATGGGACCATGATCAGGACCCACTCCATGAGGTTTCGGAGCTCGCGCACGTTTCCCGGCCAAGCATACCGCATGAGGGCGTCCACGGCATCCCTGGAGACGGATTTTCCCGGTTTCCCGTACTGTTTGGCGAAGAAAGACAGGTAGTAGGTGCACAGCAAGGGGATGTCGGAGGCACGCTCCCTGAGGGGTGGGACGGTTATGGGCAGGACGTTGAGCCGGTAGTAAAGGTCCTGCCGGAACCGCCCCGCGGAGATCTCCTCCGTGAGGTGCTTGTTCGTCGCCGCGAGGACTCGCACGTCGGCCCGGAGCGTCTCGGTCCCGCCCACGGGCTCGAAGGTGTGCTCCTGGAGGACCCGGAGGACCTTGGCCTGGGTGGCCATGCTCATGTCGCCCACCTCGTCCAGGAACAGGGTGCCCCCGTCGGCCTGGAGGAATTTCCCCTTCTTGTGCTCGATGGCCCCGGTGAAGGAGCCCTTCCTGTGGCCGAAGAGCTCGCTCTCGATGAGCTCCGTCGGGATGGCCGCGCAGTTGAGCTCGACGAAGGGCTCGTCCATCCTGTCGCTGTAGGCGTGGATGAGGCGTGCCACGAGCTCCTTCCCCGTGCCGTTCTCGCCGTAGATGAGGACGCGGCCCGAGGTGGGCGCGGCCCGCCTGATCTGCTCCTTCAGGCGCAGGATGGCCTCGCTCTCGCCCACGAGGATGACCTCCTCCTGCATCCTCTCCTGGAGGATGAGGTTCTTCTCCTCGAGGCGCCGCTTCTTGAGCGCGTTGCCCACGGTGAGGACCACCCTCTCGAGGGAGAGGGGCTTCTCCACGAAGTCGAAGGCCCCGAGCCTGGTGGCCTTCACCGCGGTCTCTATGGTGCCGTGGCCCGAGATGACCAGGACCTCCGCGGGGACCGAAAGCCCCTTGAGCTTGGCGAGGACCTCGAGGCCGTCCATCCCCGGGAGCCAGACGTCCAGGAGGATGACGTCGCAATCGGTCTGCGTGGCCATGGGCAGGGCCTCCTCGCCGCTGGCGGCCTCGCTCACGGAGTAGCCCTCGTCCTCGAGGATCTGCCGCAGCGTGCTCCTGATCCCCGCCTCGTCGTCCACGATGAGGATGCGTCCTTTAGCCATTAGTTCGCCCCACGCCATCAGCTCGCAACTTCCTGCTCTTTCGCATCTGCGTTCCGCCTTCAGAGAGGGGACAGGTAACAGGAGACAGGGGACAGGATAGAAGCGCAACTTCGACCGACCGTCTGCGGCGCGAGATCATTTTCTTGCCCCCTGTCCCTTGTCCCTTGTCCCTCATATCGGCAGCGCCACGATGAAGCCTGCGCCGCCCGAATAAGTCTCGTCCACGTGTATGCTTCCCCCGTGCTCCTCGAGAATCCTCGCGACTATGGCCAGACCGAGCCCCGTTCCCTTCCTCTTGGTGGAGAAATAGGGGAGGAAGAGCTTGGTCCTGTCTTCGGGGAGGATGCCCGGTCCCGTGTCGCGGATGGTCACCTTGGCCTGGCCCTTGTCCTCCCTGAGCGTGATGCTCACGGTGCCCGCCATTTCCATGGCCTGCAGGGCGTTCTCGAAGAGGTTTTTGAAGACGCGCCCCATGTGCTCCGTGTCCATGCGGACCAAGGGGAACGAATCGGGCATGTCCAGCTCGAAGCGGACTTCCGCGGAGGCGGTCCCGTAGGGCGCGGCCGTGTCCCGGATCAGGTCGGGCAGGGAGCACGGCCTGATGCGCAGCTCGGGAAGCCGGGCGAAGCGGGAGAAAGCGTTGACCATGTTCATCATGGCCTCAACCTCGCGTTCGATGGCCTCCGTGCCTTCCTTTACGGCGGACTCCAGGTCCGGCGATTTTTCCAGAGCCTTCTTGTGGATGCGCTGGGCGGAGAGCCGGATGGGCGTGAGAGGGTTCTTGATCTCGTGGGCCATGCGCTGGGCCGCCTCCTGCCACGCCGCGATGCGCTGGGCGCGGGAGAGCTGGCTGATGTCCTCGAGGATCACGAGGTTTCCGAAGACGTCTCCGGATGGATCGCGCATGGGGGTGGCCGATACGGAGAGGATGGTCTGGCCCTCCCGCGTGCTGAGGGTCATCTCGTGGTTGAAGACGGGTCTCTGGGGCAGGTCCCCGAGGATGGCGCCCACGGGGGTCCATTCGGGACGCGAGACGACGCTTCGCAGAGACTGCCCGCGATCCACCCCGAGGATCTCCCTCGCCTTGTGGTTGAGGGTCCGGATCTCCCCTTCGGGGCCCGTGGAGACGACGCCGATGTTGAGGGTCTCCAGGAGGGTCTCGATGTACCTCCGCCCCCGTTCCGCGGACTCCGTAGTCAGCCTGAGCTCCGCGTTGCTCAGCTCGAGCTCCCCTTTGCTCGTCTCGAGGTCGCGGGTCATTCGGTTGAAGGACTCCACCACGGTGCCGATCTCGTCCTTGGCGCCGTAGGGAATGCGGTGGGACAGGTTGCCGCGGGAAAGCTCCCGCGTGCCCTCCAGGAGGAGCTGCAGGGGGACGCTGATCTCCCGCGAGAGGCGGGACCCGACCCAGACGGCCACGAAGGTCACGAGGAGGGTGAGGGCGAGGAATGAGGAGATCATGCTCGTCTTGAGGGCCTTTCGCTGGCTCCGGATCTGGAGGTACTGCTGGTTGTTCTCGGCGATGAAGCGGGCCCGCTCGAACAGGCGTCTGGGCAGGGTCGCGCCAACGACCACGCCCACCTGCGAATCCACCGCCACGCCGCTCAGGACGGTGGGCTCCGGGGTGAGGTTGATCCAGCCCTTCAGGCCGCCAGGCTGGAAGATCTTCCCCGCGGTGTAACGGTTGAGGTCGGGAAAGGGGTCGGGCCGCTTAAGGAGGAACCGTCCCTCGGGCGTCACAAGGGCCATGTCGTCCAGGTCCCCTGCCTTCCAGAGCTGGGCCGCCAGGGCGGGCCGCATCTCCCGGGAGACCTGTCTGAGCTGCCAAGCCAGGGCCTGAGCTTTTCGGTACGTGTTCTCCCGAGCCATGTCCATGGACTCGTCCACGAGCTGCTGCCCCGCCGCCGCCAGGCTGTTCATGGGGGAGCTGAACCAGCGGTCCACGGTGGATTCGATGAGGACGATGGCCCCGATGAAGAGGAGCAGGGAGGGCAGGAGGCCCAGCAGGACGAAGGCCGTGAGGAGCCGCGTCCTGAAGCGGGCGCCCTCTTGCTGGCGACGCCACTCGAGGAAGCCCTTCAGAAGCTCCCTGAAGAGGACGAATAGGAGGACCGTCATGAGGAGGAGGTTGGCGAGGGAGAGGGCGGCCAGGAGCCCGCTGCCGGCGGGGGTGAGCCCGGAGGAGTCCTGCTGGTGCTTGATGGCGATGATGAACCCCACCACCATGAGCAACCCGGCGCTGGCCACGAAGATGATGGCGAGGCGAGGCGACAGGCGCGGTCTCATGGCGTGGAGAGGGTCATGGTGGCCCAGGGGGTCTGGATGTCCCAGGGGATGATCCAGAGCGCGAAGTCGTTGAGGAGGTGGATCTGGCCCCTGACCGTGTAGGTCTCGGCGGGGCTCATGTTGGCCACTGAGGTCATCTTGATGTCCGTGGCCGACTCCGTGTACTTCACCATCTCGTCCCAGGTCTCCACCACGCGCTTGTCGAGGGGCTCGCCGTCCAGCTGCGTCTCCATGGCGAACTGGTGGGTGAGGGTGTCGTACTGCACGGTCTTGGATAGCTTCCGGCGGACCATGACCTTGGGAATCCAGCCGGGGCGGTGCTTGAGGAGCTCCACGGTGAAGGTGATGGTCACCTGGCGCGTGGACATGATGGCTTCCTTGAGGTCCGGGCGGTCGAAGGCGTCGCCGACCGAGAGGGAGACGAGGAGGTTGCTGTCCTGGTAGCGGTAGGACATGTCCTTGACGCGCGGGGTGCTTGCGGCGGCGGGAAGGGGCCCCAACAGGAGGGCGGCGGCCAGGAGCGCCGCCATCAAGTCCCGCCCTGCCTTGCGGCCGGCATAAGGGAAGTGGATCGGTCCGGTCAGGCCGCCCATGTCACACCCCATGGCTCCCGCGGGCGCTCACAGGACGTTCGCCGCGATTTCGGCGAGGTCCGAGCGCTCGCCCCGTGAGAGGGTCATGTGGCCCGCGAGGGGTTCGTTCTTGAACCGCTCCACCACGTAGGTGAGCCCGTTGGACGAGCTGTCGATGTAGGGGTTGTCGATCTGGTAGGGGTCGCCTGTCAGGATCACCTTCGTGTTCTCCCCCGCGCGGGTGATGATGGTCTTGACCTCGTGAGGGGTGAGGTTCTGAGCTTCGTCGATGATCATGTACTGCGCGGGGATGGAGCGGCCCCGGATGTAGGTCAGGGCCTCGATCTGGAGGATGCGCTGGTCCACGAGCTCCCGGTAGGCATCGTGCCCGCGGTTGCTGTAGGAGAGGTTCAGCAGGAGCTCGAGGTTGTCGAATATGGGCTGCATCCACGGCTTGAGCTTCTCCTCCAGCTCCCCGGGGAGGTAGCCGATGTCCCGGCCCATGGGGAAGATGGGGCGCGTCACGAGAAGGCGCTGGTAGACCTGCTGGTCCGAAACCTTGTGCAGGCCCGCGGCCAAGGCCAGGAGGGTCTTGCCGGTCCCCGCCTTGCCCACGAGGGTCACGAGGGGGATCTGATCGTTCATGAGCAGGTCGATGGCGAACCGCTGCTCCTTGTTCCTGGGAGAGATCCCCCAAAGGGGCTTGGCCTCTTCCACCGGGGACAGGCTCTTGTCCGCGGGGACGTGCTTGGCGAGGGCCGTGTGGGACGGGTTCTCCTCGTCCACGAGCATGACCATCTCGTTGGGATGGAGGTCCCACTCGCAGGGGAGGGATTTCTTGGAGAACATGGCGTCCAGCGTCTTCCTGGGCACCGTGAGGGTGGTCCAGCCGTTGTAAAGCTCGTCGATCTGGACCTTGTCGGTCTCGTAGTCCTCGGCGGGCACGCCCAGGGCGTCGGCCTTGATGCGGAGGTTCGTGTCCTTGGTCACGAAGACCACGTCCTTGCCCTGCCTCTTGTAGAAGAGCGCCACGCCGAGGATGAGGTTGTCGGCGCTCCCCTCGCGGATGGAGCGGGGGAGGACCGGGTCCAGCTCCTCCACGACCACCCGGAGGGTCCCGCCCGACTCCAAGGCGATGCCGCTGGAGAGGGGCCCCTTGAGGCGGAGCCGGTCCAGCTCGCGCGACACCTCGCGGGCGTTACGGCCGATCTCCGTGACTTCGCGCTTGAACCGGTCCACCTCCTCGATGACCCAGATGGGGATCACCACCTCGTGTTCCTCGAAGCGGAAGATCGAGCGGGGGTCGTGGAGGAGGACGTTGGTGTCCAGGACGTAGGTGCGGGTCATACGATCTCCTTGAGGACCTTGTTCACGTCGGCGAGGCCGGCGGGACGGTCTTGAGGGGCCTTCTTCAGACACGTGAGGATGAGGTTCTCCAGGCTGGACGGCAGGCGTGTCAGCCGCGAGGGTGGGACGGGCATCTCCTTGAGCTGCTTCAGGACGATGAGGGCGGGGTTGTCCCCCGTGAATGGGTCCTGTCCCGTGACGAGGAAATAGGAGAGGAGCCCGAAGCAGTAGACGTCCGAGCGCACGTCCAAGGGCAGGCCCTGGATCTGCTCCGGCGAGACGTACTTGGGCGAGCCCACGAAACGGCCCTCGCCCGTGAGGTCCGCCTCGTCCACCGCTACGTAGGCGATGCCGAAATCCAGGAGCTTGGGGATGCCGTTGGGCGTGAGGATGACGTTCTGCGGCTTGAGGTCGCGGTGGATGATGCCCAGTCGGTGGGCTTCCGAGAGCCCGTCGGCGATCCCCCGCAGGATCTGGATCTTCTGCCGGAGGGTCGCCCGCCGTCCCTCCCCCTCTCGGATCCACTGGCTCAGGGTTCTGCCCGGGATGAACTCCATGGTCAGGAAGGAGAGGTCCCGCCAGGTGCCGAGGTCGAAGACCCTCACGACGTTGGGGTGGGTGATCTTCCGCGTGAGTTTGATCTCCCTCAGGAATCGGGCGCGGGAAGCTTCGTCCATGTCGGCCCGTCGGCGCAGCGTCTTGAGGGCCACCACCTCGTCGAGATCCCGGTCCTTGACGCGAAAGACCTGCCCCATCCCGCCCCGGCCCAGCTCGTCGAGGATTTCGTAGCGCCCGGCGATGACCGACCCCGGGGGAAGCTCGAGCGCCGACAGGTCCTTCAGGGCCTCGTCGGCGTTCGAATACCGGTCGAGCAGGTCCAGTGCCAGCATGCGCCTGATGAAATCCTTCAAGGGCGTGGCGAGGGAGAGGCCCTTGAAGAGGGCCTGATCCCACGTCCCGCGTGGTGTTTCGTCCCCGGTGCCGGGAGGGTGTCCCGTGAGCAGGTGCATGAGGATGGCTCCCGCCCCGTAGATGTCGCTGGCCGTGGACAGGTTGCGGTGCTGGAGGGTCTCCGGGGGCAGGTAGAGGGCGAGCGGGTCGGCGGGTGAGGACAGCTGGAGGTCCTCGTAGTTCCTCACGAGGCCGAAGCCCTGCACTTTCACGAGGCCGTCGTTGTCCATGAGGATCGAGTCGGGGGAAAGGTGGCCGTGAAGGACGTGACGGGAGTGCGCTTCGCAAAGGGCTTCCAGGATTTGCCGGAGCTTGTCCAAAGCGGCGTAAGGGGCTGGCCTGTAACCTTCGCCCAGCCACTCGGCCAGGGGCCGGCCTCCGAAACCCTCGTAGACCAGGAGGACCCGCCGCTTGTCCCGCTCTATGTCCCTCAGGACCAGCACCGACGGGTGATTCAGCCCGAGGAGGCGCTGCAGCTCCTCCTGGTCCTCCCCCACGCGCAGGACGGGGGAGTTGGTCTCGCCTTCGAGGAGGCGGACCGGCAGGCGGAGGGACTCGTCCTGTCCCGCATACCAGACGCCGTAACGGCCCTCTCCCAGCCGCGTTGCCACGGCATACCTGCGCTGCCCCGCGGCAGGGGAGCGGATGGGCGAGCGGGAGACTTCCTCCAGGCGGTCCCGGGCGTCCTGGAAGCCAACGTTGAGAGCGATCAGTTGGCGGTAGGCATCGATGGCCTTGTCGTGCTCGCCCAGCTCCTGGCAGGCCCGAGCGGTGACATAGAGGCGCCAGAGGGTCCGTTCTCCCTGCGTCTCGGATAAATCTTCGAGACACGTGAGGGCGAGCTGAGGTTGGCCCAGGGCCAAAAACAGGCGGGCCTTGAGGATGTACAGGCGGGCCCTGTCGCCGGCCGTGTCGGGAAGGGACTGCAGGCGGTGCAAGAGGGCGTCGCGCTCCTCGTCGGAGGAGGCGAGGTCCACGGCCTCTTCCCAATCTCCCGCGTCGAAAGCCATCCGGCTCGCGGCGCTCTGGTCGCCCGCGGCGAGGTAGCACTGTTTGGCCAGGCCGAAGAGCTGGGCCTGCTGGAAGCACTGGGCCGCGGGAAGGTAGGCCTGGACCCGGTAGAAAAGGTTGCCCGCCACCTCGTAGTCGCCCATCTCCCCTCGGAGTTCGGCGGCGCTGTGCAAGTTGCCGGCGGCCTCGAAGAGCACGGCTGCCCTGTCCTTCCTCCCGCCCCGCGCGAAGAGCCGGGCGGCCTCCTCCGTTTCACCCTTGGCCGCCAAAGCTTCGGCTTGGAACTCGAGGGGCGTGTCCTTGGCCATTTCCGCGATGGCCGCCACCCGGTCCGGGGCTCCCGCCCGCTGGTAGCACTCCATGGCCTTCGTGTAACTCTTCGCCGCCTCCCAGCACTGGCCCGCCTGAAGGTCCCTGTGGAGGGACTCGTTCAGCTCGGCGGCCCGCTCGTAGGCCTGCCCCTGCTCGAGATAGCGCGCGATCTCGAGGAGTTGCTCGCGGTGTTGCAGCTGTTCGGAGGCGGTGAGGCCTTCGGTGGACGGCACCTGCTTGAGGGCTTTCTCGAAGAGGAGGACGGCCTTGTCCGTTTTCCCCTCTTGCATGATAAGGCGCCCGGCCTCCATGTACCTGCCGCTCTGCTCGAAATAGAGGGCCGCGAGCTGGGAGTTGCCGCCCTTGAGGGCGATGAAGGCCGCCTGGGCCTTGTTGCCCATCTCCCCCATGAGGTGGGCCGCCTTGGCATAGTGGCCGTGCCGGCTCAGGATCTCCGCGGCGGACGTCGTGTCCCCTGCACGCAACACGAAATCCACGGCGGATTGGATCCGCCCAAGAGATTCTTCAACCTCGGCGGCCGCGCGCAGATCGCCGCCTCTGGCGTACATCTTGACCGCCTTCTCGCGCTCCCCAGCGGCCTTGTAGAGGTCCCCGGCCCTGAGATAGTTACCCTTGAAATATGCCCGCCAGGCTTCCCGGGTAAGCTTGGACACAGATCCTCCGATGGGTGAAGACTACCGCCCCCCGAGGGGGTGTGTCAATTATGACCCACCCCCAAAAGGAACCCGGATATTGCAGTTGCCGCTGGCGGCTGTAGCAGCAGGCTGGCAAGAAGGTGTTTGGGCCTGACCGCCATGGGACCTGAGCAAAATCTGGGCCCTCCCAAGCCGGAGGCGATGGGAGCCCCAAGAAAGGGGTGAGGCTCCATCGGGCTTTGCCGGTGGAGCGGGGCCCCGCAGGGCATTCCTCGGACCGGCGGGTTGATCCCGCGGTCCGAGGGAAGAGGGAATGGCCCTCCCCGTGGAGGAGATCGCGCCTTTTTCACCGCACTCCACCATCATGGCCGAAGGCACTGGGGTTGAAATGCGATATCGGGGATAGGGGGCCTCCGCGCGGTGGTGCCTTCGGCAAACCCTTGGCCCACTTGACGGGCACTGGACGGCGGTCCATACTATGAGGGAGAAAGGGGGTTAGCTCATGAAGCGCATGGTCGTGCTCTTCCTCCTGCTGGCTTCGGCCACCCTTGCGGCGAACGCCGCTTACATCATCCAACTCAGGGACGGCAAAATCATCACGGCGGATGACAAGGTCGTCGTCAAGAACGACATGGCCTACTTCACCCGGCGCGGCGTCTTTTTCTACCTCCCCGCTTCGCAGGTGGACCTGGAGGCATCGGAGAAGGCCAACATGGTGGCCGCCGCCCCGTCCACGGGTTTGATCATCGAGTCATCGGAAGCAGCCCCCGCGGCCGTCACGCCAGCAGCCAAATCGGCGGTCATCGGCGATGAGCAGCTAGACCTGATCCGAAAGCGAAGCCGCCTGGCCAACGAAGGACAATTTAAGGCGGCCGCCGCGGATGCGAAAGCCCCTTCGGCCCCCTCCGCACGGGAGGCCAACCCCGGGAACGCCGCGAGCAACCGGGCAGAGATTCAGGACAGGATGAACGGCCTCCTGCAGCAGCAGTCGTCTCTACAGCAGGACCAAACCAATCTCCAGAATCAGCTCTCGACGCTCAAGGAGAGCTTCAACTCCAGCACCCAGCAGTCGGACAAGGAGCAGCTCGACGCCCAGATACAGAGCCTTAGCTCGCAACTGGCCGACGTTCAGAACAACATGTCGTCGGTCCAGAGCGATCTCGCGGCGACACAGCAGCAGCTCTCTTCCACCCCCGTGGTGGTAGACATGAACGAGAAGTAGGCCGGCGGCGGTTCAGGATGAATTGGGGGAGGGGAGCGATCCCCTCCCTTTTCATTATTGGGGCTAGATGGCGGGGAGGCCATCCTGTCCGGGGGGGCGGACAGGTAAGTGTCCCGGACACATCATCCCCCGCCTGGCAGCGAGCAACCCCAGTGAAATAAGGGTCTTCGGAGGCATGCGTATGGCACGGCCGTTGCGTATGGAGTAGCGTCGGAGGTTTGCCATGAGATACAAAACATCGATTCCGATCGCATTCGCCCTGGCGGCGGTTCTTCTGCTCAGCGCCAACGCATCACGGGCCCAGGAGTATGGAAACTACGTCACCGTCCGGGGGCTAGAAGGCAAGGGGTTCCTACAGCCCGCCGACGACGGCCAGCTGCAGGCCCTCGTCATGAACCTGCCCATCATGGACGGGGACACGATCTGGACCGAGGAAAACGGCCGGATCGATCTCCTCATGCAGGACGGCAACCACCTCTTCCTGGACAGTTCTACCCGCGTCGAGATGGACCGTGTCCCTTCGGACAATTCCAAGGACGGCCGTGCCATGAGGGTGCGGCTCTGGAAGGGCTCCCTCTTGCTCGACATGCGCAACTGGGTTCCCACCATGACTTCCTACTGGGTAACCACCCCCTCGGCCTCCGTGAGTCCCTCCAAAGCCGGCCTCTACCTCCTGGCCGTGGAGAACGTGGACAGGACTCGGGTATCCTGCTTGGAGGGCGGATGTGTTGTCGCCAGCGCCGGCGCTTCGGTCACTCTCGGCCTCAAGCAGATGACCTATGCCGAATACGGATATGCCCCTATGGCGCCCATGGCCGCAGGGGTCCTGCCCGCGGGCCTCATGGGCTTCCGGGACGCCGGCATGCAGCGGCGCAACCCGTCGGGCGTGTCTTCGCAGTACCTTCCCCCCAACCTCTCGGCCTACTCCGATGACCTGGACGACAATGGCACATGGAACTACGACTCCACCTACGGTTACGTCTGGCGGCCCACGGACGTTGCCGCGGACTGGTCCCCCTACACTTACGGCCAGTGGGACTATAACCCCTGGGGCATGACCTGGGTGCCTTACGAGACCTGGGGATGGGCCCCCTACCACTACGGCCGATGGGCCTTCGAGGCGGGTTTGGGTTGGGGCTGGTGTCCCATGCCCTACTTCGCGCCGGCCTGGTGCAGCTTCTGGTGGGGCGATGCGGGCTGGTTCGGGTGGTGCCCGATGGACTATTGGGGCGCTCCCAACTGGGGGCCCTGCGGTTGGAACAGCTGTGGGTGGAATAACATCTATGCCGGCAACATGTACAACAACATCATCCACCATCGTGAGGCGCCACCGCCCAATCCCATCTATCCGCGTGCCCAGGGCAGCCCGGCCTCCCTCAACGGGAGCGGGCCCCGTGGCGCGGGCGGCGGCCTTAACCTCCCGCCCCAGACGGTGAGGGACCTCCGAAACGGCCGTGTCACGGCCAGCGAGGTGCGCTCC
>JAKAJA010000031.1 GCA_021814085.1 Acidobacteriota bacterium
CCATCATGGCGTAGCCGATGTTCTCCTGCATGAGGGAGAAGCCGGGGCCCGAGGTGGCCGTCATGGTCTTGGCGCCGGCGAGGCTCGCCCCGATGATGGCGCCCATGGAGGCGATCTCGTCCTCCATCTGGATGAACTTCCCGCCCAGCTTGGGAAGGCGTCCGGACATCTTCTCGGCGATCTCCGAGGAGGGCGAGATGGGGTATCCGGCGAAGAACCGGCAGCCCGCCGCGAGCGCCCCTTCGACGCAGGCCTCGTTACCGGCCAGGAATTTCACGTTCTGAGTCGTCATGGCAACCTCTCAGTCCACGAAGATGGCGAAATCGGGGCAGCGGATCTCGCAGAGCATGCACTTGGTGCAGGCGTCCACGTTGGCCACCTCGACGTTTTTGAACCCCATGGCGAGGACCTTCTCGGGGCAGTAGGCGACGCAGATGTTGCAGAGGTTGCCCTTGCAGTGCCCCGGGATGACCGTGATGAGGACGTCCTTCTTGACCTTCTGGCCGCGCCCTGCGGTAGCGACCTTTTCCTTCCTGATCTGTGAGAGGCGCGGAGACCCCACGGAATCTCCCGTCTCCTGAACGCCGCTTCGCGGCCCGGCTGAGTTGGTCATTGCTTTTGCTCCCAGGATGGTTGTGACGGGGGCGAGCGGTCCCTCCGCCTGCCCCCCCAAAACTATCGCACGCCCCCGCGGCTAGGCCTTCAGGGCCTTCATCATGGCTTCCCCGAGCTCCGTGGGGGATTTCACCACCGAGACGCCCGCCTCGCTCAGGGCCTTCATCTTCTCCGCGGCCGTTCCCTTACCGCCGGCGATGATGGCGCCCGCGTGGCCCATACGTCTGCCGGGAGGAGCCGTTTGGCCCGCGATGAACGCCACGACGGGCTTTTTCATCTCGGCCTTGATATAGGCCGCCGCCTCTTCCTCGGAGGTGCCGCCGATCTCGCCGATGAGGACAACGCCCTCGGTGGCCGGGTCGGCGTTGAAGAGCTTGAGGGCGTCCAGATGGCTCGTTCCCGGCACGGGGTCGCCCCCGATGCCGACGCACGTCGTCTCGCCCAGTCCGCATTCGGTGAGCTGCCACACGGCCTCGTAGGTCAGAGTGCCCGAGCGGGAGATGACGCCCACGCGGCCGGGCTTGTGGATGTAGCCGGGCATGATGCCCATCTTGCATTCGCCGGGGGTGATGATGCCGGGGCAGTTGGGGCCGATGAGCCGCGCGCCCGTGGCGCGGAGAGCGGCCTTGACGCGGGCCTCGTCTCGGGCGGGGATGCCCTCGGTGATGCAGACGATGACGCCCACGCCCGCATCCGCGGCCTCGAGGACGGCATCCGCGGAAAAGGGCGGCGGGACGAAAATGAGGGCCGCGTTGGCGCCTTCGGCCCTGACTGCATCGGCCACGGTGTTGAAGATAGGGACCTTGTTCTCCCAGAGGGATCCGCCCTTGCCCGGCGTGACGCCGGCCACGACTTTCGTACCGTACTCCAGGCTCTGCTTGGTGTGGAAGGAGCCCTCTTTACCCGTGATGCCCTGGACGACGACCCGCGTGTCCTTGTTGACGAGAATGCTCATATCGCCCCCCTCACTTCACCGAAGCCACGGCCATCTGGGCCGCCTGTTTGAGGTTGTCGGCCACGGAGAATTTGAGGCCGGATTCCTTGAGCAGCGCCTTGCCCTTGTCCACGTTGGTGCCCTGGAGGCGCACGATCACGGGCAGGTTGACGCCGATCTCCTTGGCCGCCGCGATGACCCCCTCGGCGACCGCGTCGCAGCGGACGATGCCGCCGAAGATGTTGATGAGGACGGCCTTCACGTTCTTGTCCGAGAGGAGGATGCGGAAGGCGTTCTTGACCCGCTCCGGGGTGGCCCCGCCGCCAACGTCCAGGAAGTTGGCGGGTTCCCCGCCCTCCAGCTTGATGACGTCCATGGTGGCCATGGCCAGCCCGGCGCCGTTCACCATGCATCCGATGGAGCCGTCGAGCTTGATGTAATTCAGGTCGAACTTGCTCGCCTCCACCTCGAGGGCATCCTCTTCCGTTAGGTCCCGCATCTCCAGGATGTCTGGGTGGCGGTACATGGCGTTGTCGTCGAAGGCCATCTTGGCGTCAAGAGCCACCACGTGTCCGTCCTCCGTGGTGATGAGGGGATTGATCTCGGTGAGGGTAGAGTCCGTCTCCTCGTGGGCCCTGTAGAGGGCCATGACGAGTTTGACGGCCTCCTTGAATGTCTCGCCCGAGAACCCGAGCCCGAAGGCGACCTCCCGGGCTTGGTAGGGCTGGATGCCCACGAGGGGGTCCACCCAGGTCTTCAGGATCTTCTCGGGGGTTTCGGCGGCCACCTTCTCGATCTCCACGCCGCCCTCCGTGGAGGACATGATGACGTTGGCCTGCTTGGCGCGGTCCAGCACGATGCCGAGGTAGAACTCCTTGGCGATGGAGCTGCATTCGGTCACGTACACCTTCTGGACCTGTTTGCCCAGGGGGCCCGTCTGGTGGGTCACCAGGGTGTTGCCGAGCATCTTCTTCGCGTACTCGGCGGCCTCGTCGGCGGTCTTGGCCAGCTTCACGCCGCCCTTGAACCCGTCCGTGAAGGCGCCCTTGCCGCGGCCTCCGGCATGGATCTGTGCCTTCACCACGACGGTTCCGCCCAGCTCCTTGGCTGCGGCGTAGGCCTGATCGGCGGAGAATGCCACCTTGCCCTTGGGAATGGCGACCTGGTACTTTTGCAGGATTTCCTTGGCCTGGTATTCGTGAACTTTCACTGCCAACCCCCTGACGGAATGAAACTTATCGGCCGAGTTCCGAAACGGCTCTCAAAAGTTGCAAGTATCGCATAGGGAAGCAGTTGTGTCAATTGGGGAAAAGCGAAAGGCGATGGCAGAAAAGCGGACGGCACCGGGCCTGAGCCTACTCGTCCTGCCCGCCCGGCCGCGCGTACCACCAGGCCCTTATTGGGGATAAGCCCTCAGTCCATCGTGCCTTCAAATTCGGCGGTGAGAGATTCCATGGCCTCCCAGATCTGGGATACGTCGTTAGACATGATGCAGAGGTCCCGCTTCCGCCCCAGGCTATCTTTCACATGGCCTTTTAGAACGGCCTCCTGCTGGAACCCCAGCCTGAGGAATGCCTTTTTCGCGCCGGCCTGGTTGTCGGCCACTTCGGCCACCAGCTTGTCGACGCCCTGCTGCATGGCCACCTCCACCAGGCACCGCGCGAGCTCGGTACCCAGCCCCTTCCTCTGGAAGGCCTTGGCCACGGCCACTCGGATCTGGCCCACGTGGACCATCCACCCGTGGCGCCTGCGGTAGAGGGCGGCGTTCCCTATGATGGATTCCGGCGCCACGGCGACCAGGGTGAACATGCGTCCCGTCTCGTTCAGCTGGAGGTACCGCTCCACGAACTCGGGCCCGGTGACGTCGTCCCCGATGTAGAGACGGTCTTCCTCCGGCAGGGCTCTGAAGAAGCTCAGGAGTGCATCCTTGTCCTGCCTGCCCAGAGATCGGATGACCACCTCTTTCCCGTTGCGAAGGGTTCGCTTCTTCTCAATGGCTTCGGGCTTCATGGCGGCACCCCCTTTTGTACAATCAATTTACTGCTAAATCTCTGTCTTTTCCACCCCACTGTGCTAGAGTAAAAATCACCGTGGGGGCGCCATGGACGGGGATGGGCACAGGGAAAAACTCGCCGCGTTTCTCCCGAGAATTGCGTGGGGGCTCCTTCGCGAGAACAGCTCCCATGTCAGCCTTGATGGCTGCGCCGTTTTCGCCGATGTGGCCGGATTCACGCCCCTCGCCGAGAGCCTATCCATGATAGGCAAAGAGGGCTCCGAGGAACTCACGCGAATCGTCAACGCGTTTTTTTCCACCATGGTGGGGATCGTTCACGAGGAGGGAGGCGACGTCCTGAGGTTTGGCGGGGACGCCATGACGATCTTCTTCGCGGCCGGCCTTCGCCCGGCGCTCCTAGCTTCGGCGCGCATGCAGGAGGCCGCCGGGCGGTTCTCGGCCATAGCCACCCGGGGTGGAGAGTTCTCCCTGGCCATGAAAGTCGGACTCGCGACGGGTCCAATCCTCGCGGGAATCCTAGGAGACGCACAGGCGGGATCCGACTACTTCGCCGCGGGAGGGGTCCTGGATGAGGCGGCTGAAGCCGAGCACCATGCCGCGAAGGGCGAGATCCTCCTTTCGCCCGCCTGCGCCGGTCAGGCATCGGCCCTGGGCGCGAGGATTCGTACGAATGCTGACGGGTATGGGCTCCTCGAATCCTTGCCGGAAGGGCTCGCTCCGGCGATAGGGGCGGGTCCCGGTCTTAAAGCGCCGGCCATGCCGGCCGAACCGGTCCTGAGAGCTTTCCTTCCATCCTTCATCGTGGACAAGGCCGGCGTGCCCGAGGGCTTCCAATCGGGAGAGCACAGGCGGACCACGGTTCTCTTTCTGGCCCTCGAAGGGCTAGATTACGAAGCGGATGCCGGGGTGAGGGACAAGGTCGGGACGGTATATCGCGAGGTGGCTTCCGTGGTGCGGAGCTTCGGCGGGACGGTGAACAAGTTCGACATGGGCGACAAGGGCAGCAAGGCCATCTGCATCTTCGGGGCACCCGTCGCCCTGGACGGCCAGGAGGAGATGGCCTGTCGCGCTTCCCTTGCTCTACTCGAAAACAAAGTCCTCCACAGCCTCCTCACGGGCATCCGGGGCGGAATCACCTCCTCGTCCCTCTTCTCAGCCTATGTGGGCGGGGAGGAGCGGCGGGAATACACGGTCATGGGGGACGGCATCAACCTCGCCGCTCGCCTCATGTCCAACGCCAAATCATGGCGCATGCTCGCGTCAGAGGAGGTGGCCAGGGAGGCGGGCGGCGCATTGGAATTCCGTCCCCTGGACCCCATCTTCGTCAAAGGCAAAAAGGAGAAGGTGCCCATCTACCGCCCTTTGGGAGAGAGGGTGGAGGGGGCCGATGACAAGGTCAGCTTCGTGGGCCGCGGCGAGGCATTGGACGTACTCCTATCCATCCTGTCCTCGGCTGATGCGTCCGGCCTGGCCTTCGTTCAGGGTGAGCCCGGGGTAGGGAAGAGCGCACTCCTCCACGAGGCCGGCCTTCGCCTCAACCGGCGCGGCATCCGCCACGTCACCGTACCCCTCCTCTCCCATGAGGTGGGTGTCTACCTGGGCGCCTGGGGCGCGGTTCTCCTCTCCCGGCTGGGCATCACCAGGCGCGACCCGGCCGAACTGAGGGCGGAAGCACTCAGGGGCGCCGTGTCCAGGGAGGACGCGGAATACCTGCCCCTCGTGGCGCCCCTTCTAGGGCTCGAAATGGCCGAGACCGACTCAACGGCCGGATTGCAGGCCAAGGACAGGAAGGACCTCACTTTCGCCATCCTGGCCAGGCTCCTCCTGAGCCAGGTGACGGACGTTCCTTACGGCGTGTTCATCGATCCGGTGGAGCACGCGGATCCAGCCTCCCTGGAGTTCCTTCATTACCTGCTCACGGAGGCCGGAGATAGGCCTCTGAAGGTCTTGCTCGCGTCAAGGCAGCCGCCTTCGGATGACTTAATCAAGGCCCAGCTGGAACTCCGGGTCCTCACCCTCGATGTCCTGGGCCGACCCGAGGTGGAGGCGTTCCTGGTTCGGTCCGCCGGCATGGCGCCTCCAACGGAGCCCTTTCTGGACTTCCTCGTCCGGAAGACCCACGGCAACCCGCGCTTCCTCACCCAGCTCCTTGTGACGCTGCAAAAAGCGGGCGTCGTTTCCCCTGGTCCTTCGGGGCTTCTGGAGGCCGATGAGGACCGCCTCTCTTCGGCGGCCTTCCCCGATACACTGGAAGGCCTGCTCCTGGCCAGGGTGGACGCCCTGCCCGAGGAGGAGAAGCGGATTCTCAAAGCCGCGTCGGTATTGGGGGAGTCATTCTCCGTCTACTTGCTGGGAGGGCTCCTCGGCCGGGAGCCGAAGTCGCTCGTCCCGACGGTCCAGCGGCTCGCCGAGCGGGGTCTCGTCCGCATGGACGCATGGGGAGACCGCTTCTACGCGACATTCAACGATTCCCTTATGCGCGACGCGGTCTACGAGGCTCTCAACTTCTCCACGAAGCGCGTTTACCACGGCAGCGTGGCGCGCCTTATCGAAGCTCGGGAATCCGCCCGTCCTGAAGCTTGGCCCATCCTTGGCTACCACTATCAAGCAGCCGGGGAAGACGGCAAAGCGGCGGCCTATACATGGCGGGCCGCACGGGACGCGAGGGCCCGATACGACAACCTCGTTGCCTATGACCTCTTCAACCGGTACGTGGTGCTCAAGGAGCGGTCCGGGGCAAGTCTCGAGGAAGACCAGGAGTTAATGCAGGCCCAGCTTTTCCTGGCCGAGGCCGCGAACGCCCTTGGCCGGCTCGATGAGGCCGATGCCATCAGCGAGAGGATTGTGGACTGTCCCGGTCCTCCGAGTGAGGAAAAGGTCGTCAGCCTCATGCGACTGGCGGACAACCAGCGGCGGCGGGGCAACCTCGAATCGTCCCTGGATATGTACCGGCAGGCTTCCGCCGTTGCCGGGGACCACGGGTTCGATCGGCATCGGATGCAGATCCTCTGCGATTCGGCGGTGCCGGTTGCGATGCTCGGAAGACTGGATGAAGCCAGGGAACAATTCGCTCGGGCGGCGGTCCTCGCCAGGAGGATGAAGGCCTTCTCCTCGCTGTTGCACGCGCTCATGAATCATGGGCTCTGCCTCTACCACGCCGGAGATAGGCGGGACGAGGCCATCCGGATTCTAAGCCGCGCGCGGCGGATTGCCGCGGGAAGAAAGTTGAAGTCCAACCTCATCCAGATATCGGTCAATCTCTCTCAATGCCTCTTCGATGCGGGGAACTACGGCCGGGCCCTGGCGACGACCGAGAATGCCATCCCCGCGGCCCGGCAGTTCGGGAACCGTGGAACCCTGCTTTCGCTGAGCTCGAATAAGGCCCTTTACGAGAGCATGCTCGGCAGGTGGGACAAGGCTGCCGGGGACTGCGAGTGGGCGCTGGCCCATTCCAGGCACTACGGGATGCCCTACCTCCAAGCAGTCAACCTACAAACCAAGGCTGTCCTGGAAGGGGTCAAAGGGGCCTACGACGCCGCCATGTCAGACTTCGCGGCATCGCTCGACCTTTACATCCGCCAAGGTTTCAGCGGACAGGCTTTGGCCTCGTTGAGCGACTTTCTGGCCCTCTGCAACGCCCTGAGTCTCACTGGTCATGCGGAGAATGTATTATCTCGGGTGCTGCCTGCCCTGGGGAAAACACTGACCAATGAGGAGGCTGCCTGGGCCGTAGGATTCAACGGCCAGTGGCTGGTTCATCGATGCAGGAATGGCGGGCCTGATCGAGGCGCCGCTGGGAGGAAGTTAAGGCAGTTGCTTGCTTCCGCGCAAAACGCGGATGTCCCCTGGCTCATGGCGGAGGTCGGCGAAGCCGCCCTTCTTCTGGATGCTGAGGCACGAATTCAAGGTCATCCTGATGTCCCGGGCTGGCTTTCTTCGATCTCGGCCAAGCTGGCTAAGCACTTCTGCCCTCCCAAAGTAGGGCCCTATTGGTTGTCCCTGGCGGAGAACGGCCTCCGAAGGAAGTCGGTCCCGGTGCTAAAGGAAGCCATGGCTCAGGTGAGGCGATATGCCCCCTACTTCGACCGCGGTCTCCTGGGGATCAGGTACTACCACCTCAATGGGATCTGGCTTGCTCAGAAAAAGCGGAAGAAAGAGGCGCGGGCTTCTTTCGAGAAGGCGAAGTTCATTGTTACGGGCATCCAGGAAGGCATCACCGATGAGGCAATCGAGAGGGCTTTCTTGAGCCTAAGGGCCGTTAAGCGCGTCATGGCCTCCTCTGCCGAACTGGACTGAAGTTCCCCTAGGAAATCTTCAGCGTGAAACGGTAGGGGGCCGCGCGGCCCCCGTTTCTTGCATCGGTTAACGGGGGGAAATTCTCGCTAGGGAATCATGAAGCTTCCCTGCCCCTTCGTCCCGTTGGGATTCTTGATGCTGATGGATACGGCTTGGCCCCGAGGGAACCTGGCCTTGAGGGTTGCTCCTCCCTTGACCAGGAGGGTATTGCCGTCTTTCTGGCGCACGTTGCTCCAAGGGAGGGTGTCCGGCCCGATAAACACCTCGCACCCAGGCAGGAAGTTGGACCCCGTGATCTTGAGCCGGAAGGGGTTCGCCAGTTTGGTGATGGAGGAGACCACGGGCGGATCCTTGTAGACGACCACCGAATCTTCGGAAGTGAGGCCGCTGCCGTCCGTCGCCCTGGCCGTGATGGTATGGGTGCCGCTGGCCAGCGAAGCCCCGTCCAGCGTCCAGCGGAAGGGGTAAGACGTCACGGTGGCCATGGGCGCGCCGTCCAGGATGAACGCCACGCTCTGAACGGCCACGTCGTCCGTAGCCGTTGCAGCCACGGTGAGCGGGCCGGTGACGACCGTGTCCGGGGCGGGAGTGAAGATGTAGACCGTGGGCGGATGGTTGGTGATGACCGAGAATGCGCCCTGAATCGTTCCGGATGTGCCGTCGGGATTGGTGACAGTTACGGCGTGCATTCCGGGCGAAGCCCCCGAGGGGATGGAGAGACGGGTGGACAGAAGAGTGTTCGAGAAGAATGTCGTACCCGAGAAGGCCAGGCCGGCGTCGCTGGTGAGAACGGCGCCCTTTTGGAAGTTCACGCCCGACACGCTTACCGACAGGGACTGCCCCTGCACGCCCTGGTCCGGATTGGCGACGGAAGGCGCGGGATGGGGAGCTCCAGGAAGACACGCGAAGGCCGTGGACGGGTAAGAATGGGTTGCCACGGGGCCGGGCCACACATCCAAGGGGACGAGGCTGGAGGGCTCGGCGACAAGTATGTTCTTGACCTGGAAGGGGGCTCCGAACTGGGAGCACGTGGCTCCCTGGAGGGAGAAGGTGAGGACGGCCGAGTCGCCGGCCTGCCCCGATCCCGTGGTCTGGGCCACCGCGTGGGCGAGAAAAAAGCCCGCCGAGTCGTACAGGTCACCCGATACGACCACCGTGCTGCCCGCCTGGAGGGTGAGTCCAGCGGTGAACCGGAGGCTCTCGAGGGCGCCGTTCTTGTCCATGTCGGCGGCGGCGTCCGAGAACTGGCCGGTTAGCGTGTGCGTGGTGGGCACCACGTAGAGGTTGGCGAGATCGGTCCGGCTAAACTCCGCCCCCTGGTAAGTTCCCTTGGCGACAAAAGTGACCAAGTAGGAACCACCAACGGGGGGAGCCACCGTCGTTCCCCCGTATAAGCCGTCCCCTGGCTGGCCGTCCTGATGCAGGCCGTCGTCATAGAGGGCCACCTGCGCCACGAGGTTGCCACTGCCGTCGGTGATGGTTGCCGACACGTCGGAAGGCTGGACGAGAGGAGAAAGGCCGTCGAAGTCCAGGCGGAGGAGGGCCGTGTCGCCCGGGTTGTAGACCTCCTGCGTGAGGAAGCCAGAGACCCCGAATACCCCACCTTCAGCCGCGGTGGCGGAGTATGTCACGCCCCCGGCTCCGGGAGTCACCTTCAGAACGTAGCTCCCCGGCTGGGGGTTCACGAGGTTGTAGTAGAAGCCCGGCTGTGTGGAACCATATGGCGACGAGGCGCTGCCGGAGAGCACTGCTCCCGAGGGGCTCACGACCTGGAAATCGGCGGAACCGGCGAGGACCTGGGCCGAGATGAGCATCCCGTCTGTCTTGGAAACCTGGAAGGGCAGGTCCAATTCAGGTGTCGCCTCTGGGCGGTAGGAGGGAGGAAGGCTCTGCGAGTTACTGCCTATGGTGCGGGTATGGGTGCCCCAGATGATGGCACCAGCCGGACTCATGGGACCGATAACGGCCATGGCTGGGAGCACGGCCCGGGCGGAGGCAAGGCCGGAGACCCAAGGGAGAATCGTGTTCTCGAAAATATCCACGGCGGATGCGGGACTTCCCAGGTCCGAGTGTCCATAGGGGAAGATATGGCCTGCGCCACTATCGAACATCTGGACGGGGAAGTTCTTGCAGACGGGGAAGCCGAAAGCGTCCGTGGAGCAGACTTGCTGGGCGATGGTGAAGGCCGACTGGAGGGAAACGTATCCGTCCGTATTGATGAGCCCCCACTGGCCCTGGGAGCCGCCGATGGCGTACACCTCGGTGTTCCCGAAGTCCGTGTAGGTCTGGTTGAACCTCCGGATGATCGCGTCCTGGCTCAAGGGGCTCGCATTGCCGCCGCCCAGGAGGAGGTCGGACCCGCTGTTGGGCGTTCCCAGGAGGTATATTCGCCGCACGTTCTGGAGAAGCGGAGCGCTGTCGTGCGTGCCGCTCATGAGGGCGCGAGCGACGAGGCCGCCCATGTCGTGGGCGACGATGACCGCGGGTGGAGGGACGGAACCAAGGCCAGTCAAGTCGCTGGCTATTTCCTGGTACACCTCTTCCGCGCGCTGGGGCCAAGTGGCCTGGGAGACCCACCAGGCGTAGTTCGGAGTGAACGAGAGGTAACCGTTAGCTCGCGCATCGTTGTCCCACATCCTCGTGAGAGCCGGGTCGGATCCCGCGGAGTACCACTTCTGGTAGCAATCCAGGGTGCCGTGGAGGAACACAAGCGGGGGCGGAAAGACCACGTCCTGGGCCTGGGGCGATGCCGAAAGGTCAATGCGGACGGGGCGGGAAATGATCTGCTTGAGCAGGGTCCCGCCAGAGGGGCCTGGACATCCGTAAGTCAGGAGGTCGGCGTCGTAAGGGATGAAGTCGGTGTAAGTCAAGCTGGCCGTCAGGTCGTACATGCCTGGAGGCAGCGCGGGGAAAGAATAGACGCCCCTAACGATATTGGCCTGAGTCGTTTTGCCGGTAGAAACCTCTTTTGCCGTGATGACTCCGAAAGTG
>JAKAJA010000032.1 GCA_021814085.1 Acidobacteriota bacterium
CCGGGATCACCGCACAGACCAGCAGGATCTTCTTCAGCATCTTCGGCTCCTTGCCGCTCTCAACCCCAGGGCAGCCATCGCAGGGGTCCGGAGGGCCGGACCCCTGCCGATGGCTTCTGCCTCGTGGCTACCCTACCCGCCGCGAGGACGCCAGCAACTCGGTCGCCTTGGGCAGTTTTGACGTGGTCGTCTTCTTCCACTGGGCCTCGAGAAGCTCCTTGGCGGCCTGCTCGATGAACTCCGGCGCGGCCCATTTCTGGACGTCGAAGTCGTTCTTGATGTACCTGTGGCTAAGCATGAAGTCCTTGCCGATCTCAACAGAGACCAGGTTCTTAGGCGAGAGGTTGGGCACCAGGTCGATGGGCTTGATGCCCTCGTAGGTGGCCGCGACGTCGCGGTAGAAGGTCTGCTTGTCGAGGATCGCCGCCGCCGCGCGCTTGTGCTCGTTGGCCCAGCGCCCCACCTTGATCATCCCCTTCATGAAGGCGACGACGAGCTCGGGGTGCTTCTCGGCCATCACGTCGGAACAAGTGATGGCAGCGGGGATGTTGGCGACCTGGAGGGTCCAGTCCGGGTATCGGGCGAGGTCCTCGATGGACTTGAACTTGCCCGTCTCCTCAGACAGCTGCGACAGGGGCCCCGTCTGCATGTACATCGCGTCGATGACGCCCTTCTCCAGCGCCGTCTCGAGAGGGCGGAAGGCCAGGTCGTGCTTGTGGTCACGCCGGAGCCACAGCTCGGAGGGGTTCTCCATGAGCGGGCCCATCATCTCCGGGTTGTCGTACCAGTCGTCCGGGTAGGGGAATTCGACGATCTGGACGTCGTCCCGGGTCATGCCGTTGAGCCGGAGCATCAGCTCAATCCCCTGTTCCTCCTGGATGCGCCACCAGTCGGTCTTGATGGTGTTCAGGCTCTTGCTGAGACCGATCTTCTTGCCTTTCAGGTCCACCATCCTGTAGATGTCGTCCCGGGAGCGGACCATCATGACGCCGCCTTCCTTCGGGGCGTGCGTCACGCCCAGGAGCCGGGTCCTTCGGATGTCCGCGTGGACATGGATGGGCGGGAAGAGGCCGCCGAATCGGATCATGTTGTCGAGGTTGTGAATGTAGTGCGGATACCAGTCATTCTCGGCCTTGGCGCGGAGGTAGAAGTAGTTCACGCCGAGCTTCTTGTACTCCTCCTTGGTCCAGCCCAGCTCCTGGTCCACGTTGCTGGCGGAGATGAGGGGGCAGTTGGTGTAGTAGACCTCTTTCCAATCCAACTTAACCGTGCTGAGCTTCTTCTTGGCCATGTTCGACTCCTCCAAAGTGAGTTCGCCTCTCGCGCATGCGCAGGCAAGTGCTTTCGCCTTGCCTCCGGGTCCCTTCGCCATCACCATAATTCTCCTCTTACAGGTCGCCCGCGACACGGACGGCGGCCGACTTTCCAACTTGGCCCGCTACTTGGCCGCGGGCGCGGTGCTGGTCTGAGCAAGTCCCTTGTTGACCAGGACTCTGACTTCCACCCGGCGGTTCTGGGCCTGGCCCGCTTTGGTCTTGTCATCGGTGACCTGCTTGGTGGCGCCATAGCCCATGGGGGTCTCGATGCGCCGCAGCGGGATGTTGTGCATCACCGCCAGGTACTGGACGACCGCATCGGCGCGTTTCTGGCTCAGCTCGAGATTCTTGTCGAAATCCCCGGTCGAGTCCGTGAAGCCCTGCACCTCGACCTTGTAGTTCTTGGCCCCAGGCGCCTTCGCCGCGAGCTCGTCCAGGGAGGCCTTCGCTTCGGCGGAGAGGTCGGCCTTGTTCACGGCGAAATAGACCGTCACGACCTTGACGACGTCGTAGTCGTCGAGGTCCGAGATCCGCTGGTCGGCTTTGGCCGCGTCTTGGAGGGCTTTGTCCGCCTTGTCGTCCACCGGCTCGGTCATGGCATAGGCCGTCACCGCGGCCTTGTAGTCCGTGTCCTTGAACGTGATCTTCTCGGCCATGAGACGGCCTTCGGTATCGCCTTTGCCCTTGACGGTTAGGATCAAGCCGGGGACGAGAGCCGTGACGTCGAACTCCTTGCCCCCACGGAACAAGCCTTTCTTCGCGGACTTGATGGTGGTCGAGTCGGTCAGCAGGACGACCGTATCGATCTTCGTGAGATCGCGCAGGATGAAGGTCTCGCCATCGCGGCTGAGGATGACCCCCTTGATATCCAGGTCCTCGCCCGCCTTGACGGCGCGCTTCGTCCCCGGCTGGATTTCGCCGTAGACCACACTCGCCAGCAGCATCCCGATCATCGTAACGACGCCTAAAATCACCACTCTCCCGATGGGTCCCCTTGACACTCTGTCCTTCATGGTTTGTCTCCTTTCAGGTCTTCGCGAAACGCCGCCGCGGCGTGCCGGTTGGTGGGGTAGAAACGATTTTGGTCGATGAGTGCCATCAGTTCGTATTTCTCCAGCCATGAGCGAAAGGGCCGGTCGGCGCGGCTGACCGCAAAGACGATGTGGCGTTGGCTCAGCATCGTGATGGCCTGATGCAGGACCTCCGCGCCGGTGGTGTCTACGTCCACCATCGCCTCCGCATCCAGCACGAACCAGCGGACGGGGGACGGCGCCCGGTCGATCAGCTGCTCGACCTCATCGAGAAACAGCGTCGCGTTAGCGAAGTAGAGCGGTGCGCCGAATCGGTAGACGACCAGACCGGAGGAGGTGGCGGTGGCAGCCGCGCCCACGGGAAAGAAGTGGCTGCCATCGGGCGCTTCCTGGAGCGCTGCCGTCTCCGGACGGGACGCCCGCCGGATGACGTCGATGGTGGACAGGAGGAAGGCAACGATGACGGCGCGCAGCGGACCCACGACCAGCACGCTCAACAGGCAGGTCGCTGCGATCCAGAACTCCGAGCGGCGCATCCGCCACAGCTCGCGCAGCTCGTGGACTTCGATCAGCGAGAGCACCGCGTTGGCGACGATCCCGGCCAGGGCAGCATTGGGCAAGTACGCCAGCATGTCGGTGAAGAAAAGCATCACCACCGCGATGGTCCCAGCCGCCACCAGGCTGGGAAGCTGGCTGCGCGAGCCCGAGGCCTCCATCGCCGCCGAGCGGGATGCGCTGTTACCGGTGACGAGCGAGCCCGTGAAACCCGCGGCCAGGTTGGCGACGCCGTAGGCGAACAACATCTGATCGCCATCCGCCTTGTAGCCATGCTTGCTGCTGTAACTCCGCACGAGAAGCAGTCCTTCGCACAGGAGGATGGCCACAATCGCCATGGCGCCCGGCAGCAGGCGCAGATAATCGGCCGCGGGGATGTGGGGCATGGTCAGCGTCGGGGGCCCCGAGGGCATCTCTCCGAGCACGCCGACCCCTTTTTCAGCGAGGTTGAAGACCGCGACGATGACCGTCAGCAGTACCAGGGCAACCAGCGCGCCGGGGATCTTTGGCGCGTATCGTCTCATCAGCCGGACGATCAGGAAGGCACTGACCCCGATCGCCACCGAGTACAGGTTGGCGCGGGGGATGGAGTGAACCAGCGCGACGACCTCAACGAAGAAGCCCTCGGTGTCAAAGGAGCTCGCCATCGTTTCCTTGAGCTGTTCGGCCGCCGCCAGCACGCCCGAGGTCGCGTCGGACACGTGGGGGGCGGCCAGGATCTTCCGCACCTGGTTGGTGAACACCTCGACGCCGAGTCCGGTGATGAAGCCCACCATGACTGCGCGCGACAGGAAATTGGAGAGGAACGCCAGCCGGAAGAGCCAGAAGACGAGGAACAGCACACCGCAGATCAGGGCCAGCGCCAGGGCGTACTGCTGACGGAGCGGGTCTCCGGGCGCGGCAAAGGCGACGAGGGTGGCCCCGACCAGGCCGGCGATGGAGGCATCGGGGCTCGTCACCAGGTGGCGCGAGCTCGCGAGCAGGGCGAACACCGCGAGCGGTATGATGGCCGCATAAAGGCCGAATGCGGGGGGCAGGCCGGCCACCTGCGCATACCCGATGTTCAAAGGGATCATCAAGGCGGCGAGGGTGATGCCCGCCGAGAACTCGCGCGGGACGTCGGCCAGCTTGATGCCTTGCAATCCTGCCAATGGGCGCGGCCATCGAATCTTGGCGAACACGCCGGAAGCGTTTTCACTCATGGGCTCGCTCCTGTTTCTCGCGACCCTCGGGCTCCGGCTTGGGTGCGGCGGTACCGCGCCAGCGCCGGTGGACGAGGGTCACGACGCGTGTGACCGGGCCTCGGATGATGAAATACGGAACGACGGCACACGCCACGGCCACGACCAGAAGTTGGGCGACGTGGAACTCCTTAAGGACGAAGAGCTGGTAGGCCGTATCGAGCACGCAAGCGACGATGAAGACCCTGCCGAAATCCTTCAGGCCGGAGCGGAAGAGTCGCCGCCGCTCCGTCGGATACTTGAAGAAGGCCCACAGGAAGACCGGCTTCCCTTCCCGTACATCCCGCAAATGGGCCCGGATCGCCATGATGGTGACCACGATCGGCATGATAAGGAGCCGGAAGTGCAGCGGCCCGCTGGCCCGGCCAAGGAGCTGATCCACGGTGTCCGTCAGAAATCCCCAAAGGATATCCATGCGTCAGCCCTCCAGGTCCTTCACTTCGCCACGAGCATGGAGCGCGAGAACATGCCGCCTGAGATGTTCCGGGCCTTGAAACCGTTGCCAAGGAGAATGCGCGTCGCGTAGTAGGCGCGGACGGCGGAGCGGCAGATGAGGAAGATCTCGCGGTCCTTGGGAAGTTCGCCCAGGCGGGCGCGTAGCTGTGGCAGGGGGATATTGATGGCGCCCGGAACCGCCTCCGCTGCGATCTCCGGCGGGTTGCGCACGTCGAGGAGAAACCCGCCGTCCAAGGAGTCCCAGTGGACGAGGGGCATGTCACCCCGCAGGACATCGGAGGGCGCCATCCCGGCGAAGTTGACAGGGTCCTTGGCGCTCCCGAACTGGGGCGCGTAACAGAGCTCGGCCTCTTCCAGGTCGTACACCGTCCCACCCATCTGAATCGCCATGGCGATGGCGTCGATCCGCTTATCGACACCGTCCTGGCCTAACGCCTGGGCTCCGAGAAGTCGCCCGTCCGATTTCCGGAAGATGACCTTCAACGCGATCGTCTTGGCCCCCGGGTAGTACCCCGCGTGGGAGTTTGGAAAGATGTAGACCTTCTCGTAGTCCGTCTGGCCGAGGCGCTTGAGGAGCTTCTCGTTGGCGCCGGTCATGGCCACCGTGGCCCCGAAGAGCCCGAGTACCGAGGTGCCCTGCGTGCCCCGGAACTTGGAGTCGCGGCCGAAGATCACGTCGGCCGCAATCCGGCCCTGACGGTTCGCCGGTCCCGCCAGCGGGATGAGGGACCATTCGCCGGTGACGAAGTCTTTGACCTCGACGGCGTCGCCGACCGCAAATATGTTGGGATCACTCGTGCGCATGTGCTCGTCCACGCGTATCCCCCCGCGCTGGCCGATCTCGAGCCCGGCTGCCTTCGCCAGGGCCGTCTCCGGGCGCACGCCGATCCCCAGAATCACAAGGTCCGCCGGGTACACCTTGCCCGATTTCGTGAAGACCTCGAGGGAGCCGGTTTCGGTCTGCTTAAAGCCGGCCACGGCGTCGTTGAGGGCGAGGCGGATGCCGTGCTTCTCCAGGTGGCGCTCCACGAGGCGGGCGCATTCCGGGTCGAGCGGCGCCATGACCTGATCGAGCATCTCGACGATGGTCACTTCGAGCCCGCGATGGGCAAGGTTCTCCGCCATCTCGAGGCCGATGTAGCCGCCGCCTACCACTACCGCACGCTTGGCTTTGACCAGCGGCTGGAACGTCGCGGAGTCCTGCTCCTCGGCAAGGTCACTCGAACCCCTTTCGAGCCATTCCCGGATCGCCTTGGCGTCGGGAACGGTCCTCACGGTGAAGATTCCCGGGAGGTCGATGCCGGGCAGGGGCGGACGTATGGGTGCTGCGCCGGGCGAGAGAACGAGTTTGTCGTATTTCTCCGTCATCACCTCGCCCGTGGCGTGGTTCTTGAGCTGCACGGTCTTGTCCTTGGGCGAGAGGGCGACCGCCTCACAGCGCGTCCGGCAATCGATGGCGAAAATCGCACGGAACATCTGCTCCGTGGCCACGAGGAGGCTCGACTCCTTCTCGATGACGTCCCCCACGTGGTACGGGAGCCCGCAGTTCGCGTAGGAGACGTAGGGCCCGCGTTCTACCAGGACGATTTCGGCCTTCTCATCCAACCTTCGCAGCCTTGCCGCACACGACGCTCCGCCCGCCACTCCACCCACGATGATGACTTTCATTGCGTTTTCTCCTTCTCTCTTGTTTCCCCTCGCGGGCTGGAGGTCGCTCCGATCAAGAGCGCGATGTAGGGCGAGGCGCCCGCGATCACAGCACCATTCCCTCTCAGGGCACGGATGGCCGCCAGCGCTTCCTCGTCGAGGGAGCGCAATTCCGTGAAGTCGAGTTGCAGCGCCCCCTCACAGGGAGCAATGACTCGCTCGAGTTCGGCCAATCCATCCCGGGTCAACGCCCCATCGACCTTGACGACCGATAAAGAGCCCAAACTGGACACAGAGATGCGGACCTCCCTCACGGAGTTGCCCCTAGCCCTCTCATCACAGCCCCCTTTCTGCCCACGAGACCACGACCAAGTGAGCATCTGCCGTGCCATGAGTGCCACCTACGCGTAAGCCTAAGAGATTGATAAACATAGCTGGCCATTCCTGGCCATCACAGCACCAGAATCTGGCCGCATTATCACGACACATCGTCACTTGATAACGATATATCGTTGAATATGGGTTGCTAGCCGCTGAGATTTTTCTATATAGTCCGAGCCATGGAAAAAGCTACTGCTTTCGAAGTCATGCTTTCGGAATTGTCCATCGCGCTCTTGAGGGCCACGGCCGAAACCGTGGACGGCGAAGCGGTCCTCGCGCTCGAACGCTTGGGTAGGCACCTAGGAGCCCAGCACGCGACCTTGGTCGAGTTCACGGGGAATTCGGCCGTAGAGCCCTTCATCTACACCTGGTCAGATCCGCCGTCTCCGACACCCTTGACGACCCCCGAGATGGTGGCCAGCCTGACGGGTTCTTGGTACCACCGGAGCCTTCTCAACGGGGAGACCGTACGCCTCTCCAACGCATTTCAACAGCTCCCTCCCGATGCGGTTTGGGAAAGGAGATACTGCGAAAGCCGGGACGTCCGTTCCATTCTCACGGTCCCCATCCAGGTCGGGGGAAAGATTGCCTGCGCCATCTCGCTCAGGTCAGTTGGCAAAACCACAGAATGGCCCGATCTGGTCGTGGAGCGGGTGGGAGCCGTGGGACAGATCCTGGCCAATGCCGTCTACCGGAAGAGCACGGAGGCGGCCCTGCACCGAAACATCGCCGAGATTCAGGAACTCAAGGACCGCATCGAGAGGGAAAACCTCTACCTGCGCGAGGAGCTCCGGAGCATCCGTGATTATGAAGAGATCGTGGGCCGCAGCCCTTCCCTGAGGAGAGCCCTAACCCTGCTCGAGCAGGTCGCTCCCATGAGCACTTCGGTCCTCCTGCTAGGGGAAACTGGGACGGGGAAGGAGCTCTTCGCTCACGCCCTTCACGACCAGAGCTCCCGGAGGGATCACCCCTTCATCACGGTGAACTGCGCCGCCATCCCGGGGAGTCTCCTGGAGAGCGAGATCTTCGGGCACGAGAAGGGGGCCTTCACGGGCGCCATCGCCACCAAAGTGGGGCGGTTCGAGATGGCCGACGGGGGCACGCTCTTCCTGGACGAGGTGGGCGACCTGGGGATGGAACTCCAGGCCAAGCTCCTGCGGGTGCTCCAGGACCACGAGGTGACGCGAGTGGGCGCCATCCGCTCTCGGAAAGTGGACGTGCGCGTCGTTGCTGCCACTAACCGGCCCCTCGAGCGGCTCATGTCCGAGGGTGATTTCCGGCAGGACCTCTATTACCGTCTCGGCGTGTTCACGATCCAGATCCCACCACTGAGGAAGAGACTGGAAGACATCCCTCTCCTCGTCTGGTCCTTCATCCAGAAACGACAGGCCGGCCTGGGCCGACATATCGAACGGATCCCCCGCAAGGCCATGGAGGCGCTCTCCTCGTATGCCTGGCCGGGCAACGTCAGAGAGCTGGAGAACGTGCTCGAGAGGGCCCTCGTCCTATCGCCGGGGAAAACGCTCAAGCTCGACGAGGCCTTCGCGGAGGGTGGGGCCGTTACCCATCCCGCGGCCAAGAACGGCCGATTGGACGACGTGGAGCGCCAGCACATCTGCGCCGTGCTGGATCGGTGCAGATGGAAGATCAACGGGACGGGAAACGCCGCCGAGGCCCTTGGTCTGCACCCCAACACCCTCCGCTCTCGGATGAAAAAGCTCGGCATCAAGCGACTCACTCGGCAGTCCTAAGGGAATCTCGCTGGTCTGGTAGTGCGGAGGCCGGGCAGGAAGCCCGGCCTCCATTTGCTCTTTCAACGGCCCCCAGAAGATTGCAACTAAAGTGCAACTTCCAAAATAAAAGTCCCTTAAAGTCCCGAAAACGGGCTTAAAGAGGCACGGCTCGATTCGGCGTTCTGGACCGTGTCTTTGAGGCGCTTCAGCGGGAGAACGTCATTCAGGCCCGAGTGTAGGCGCTCCTCGTCGTCGGCGAAGCCCGCCGGCAGGACCTTGACAGTCACCTCCCGCCCCAGGCGGGTATCGCGGGCGCGAACACCTCTCCCAACCCCCCCGGCGCCGAGAGTTCAGGAGGCCGCATGGGCGGCGCGCCTCCCCGCCGGCCTGCCTTTATGGTCCTTGGCAATAATGACAAATCCACGATCAGAACACGGCGGCAAAATCTCTACGGCTTGGGAGGCGGGCCAGCGGCGGATGCGAGCTTTAGCTGGATCATCGGCGGCCCAGGGGCATCCACGTGGACCAAGAACAGCGCCCGTTCCGTACCCGGCCCGCCGATGGATTGCGAGGCGAGCATCGTCAGGGACCGCCTCGGGGCGCGGCCGAGTTCCCCCAGGCTGGCGGCCTCGGTGATCACGTCCGCCTCCCCTCCCAGAGAGGCGTCATAGGTGGGCAGAACGGCGTGAAAATTGAGAGCGGCGAGGCCGGTGTAGCTCTCGTTGTTCAGAAGGAGAACCGGGCAGCGCCCCCGTGCCGATTCGATGGAGCAGGCCCTGCGAAAGAAGGGCGCGAAGCTCTTTTGCGCTTCAAGCAGGGGAAAACACAGGACGGCCATCGCCAGAAACCCCGCCGCGGCCTGGACCCACAGCAAGTTGACCAGCCTGTCCAGCCGGTCGAGAACCAGGAGCCGGACACTCCACGCGGTAGCGGCCATGGCCACCAGCATGAGGGCTCCTCCTAAAAGGATGGCTTCCGTTGCCGGCCATTCGCCCTCCATGGGTCCCGCCAAGTACAGGTAGCCGGACGGCACGGCCATGCTAAATAGGCCCAAGACCGCCACCTGCAGCGCCAGCATGCTCTTCCATCGGTCTCTGATGGCGCGGTCTCTGAGACACCTTTCCACTCCCCAAGCCACGAGCAGGGCTAAGAGTGGGTACAAGGGTTCGAGGTAAATGGAACGCTTGGTTCGCACGAGGCTCAGAAGGAGGAACCCCGCGGCGAAGGACACGGCGAGAAAGCGGGCGCCACGGCAGCCCCGCGCTCCTTCTCCACCGCCGCGGAGGCGCCGCCAGATGTCACTGAAGGCGGGGGCCAGGCCGATGAGGAGGAGGGGTGTCCAGGGAAGGAAGCCCCCGAGGAGGCCGCCCAAATAGTCATAGAAAGGCGCCTGGTGCGCGAGAGGGCTGTCATGGCCAGGCACCATGGCGGGTAGGGCAAAGGCCCGTCCCAGGGTGTTATCCAAGAAAGCGGCCCGATAGTAGGTCCAGCCCCCATTGCTCCAGAGCGCCACCAACCACGGAGCGATCAGAAGCGAAAAGAGGGCCGCGCCCAGGATGTGCCGGCGAGGCCTGAAGAAAGTCCAGTCCCGCTCCGCCAAAGCGAAACTTCCCGCGCCCAGGGCGAGGAAGAGGGGACCCACCGGACCTTTGGCGAGAAAGGCGAGAGCCGCGGCGGCGTAGGCCGCGGGCAGGGCCCATGGCGCGCTGTCTTGCTCAAGGGCGTAAGCCAACGCCGCGAATCCCGCCGTCACGAAGAGGACCAAGCTAGCGTCCACCAAGGCGTAGTGGCTTGAGTAAAAAAACAGGTACACCGTGGGAAGGAGGAGAGCGCCACCCAGGGCGATTCTTCGTCCCAGAAGGCGCCATCCCAGCAAATAGGTGGCGCAGACGGTGAGGAGACCCGCCAGCGCGGAGGGAAGCCGGGCCGCGAACGGCGTCTGGCCGAACGCCTTAAAGGAAAGAGCGATCTGGGCGTAGTGCAGGGGAGGCTTCTCCAAGAAAGCCTCCCCGTTTAGCCGGGGGACCACCCAATCGCCGGAGGCCAGCATCTCCCGGCCTATTTCCGCCACGAAGGGTTCGTCCGTTAGCCAAAAATCATGATTGGAAAGGCCAGAGAAGAACAGGCATGCGGCCAACCCTCCCGCGGCGAGAACGCCTATGGCCAGAGACGTTGACCTTTTCGAATGCATCTTTGGCATCGCCGCGGGATTCTTTTCCATCAACGATCTCCGAGGCCTTCTTAGGGCCTATCCGCAAATAGGGTTCGGTCGCGCGCGTGGCGCCGGGCGAGCAGGACGGGGCTGGCCGGGCGCCTGGCTTTGCCAGCTCTCGCATCC
>JAKAJA010000033.1 GCA_021814085.1 Acidobacteriota bacterium
GAAACGGACCGGACCCTTACAATCACCCTCATGGGATTTTTTCTCGCCTCCTGGCGGCGTTTACGCGGTCAATCATGGCCCGCATCTCCTCGGACGTGGCAGGGGCCGCCGGCGGAGCCTTGGGCGACGTGGACCGGAGGTAGTCCTCCGAGCGCGCCGATGCCCGGCGCTCGATCTCCCGGGCCCGCTCCTCTGCCTGGAGAGCCGCCTCGTACATGCGGGCCTTCTCCTCTGCCCGGGCCCTGGCCTCTGTCTCGCGGCGAGCATCACGGACCGGATCGGACCGGCCCACGCCCAGCAGACGTAGAATCCAATCGAGGGCCAGCGCTACCAGCTTCCACATGGCTTTATTCCTCAGGTAGCCGGTCCAGTTGGAAATGGGCCGGGTCGGGATGCTTCCAGAAATAGCCGCATTCCAGTCCCAGCGCCTTGCCGATCTTGGCGACCTCCAGGAAGTCGGGACACCTGTCGTGGTCCCTGTCCAGTTTGGTGTCCCAAAATCTTCCATCCGCATCTCGGATCGCGATGTCATAGGCCCGCGCCAGACCGTCGGGGCCTGGAAGATGTTTGCTTTTGAGCGTCCAGGTGACTACGTGGACGTTCTCCGCCGCCGTGATTAGGGGCAATCCCGCTTGGGCTCGAAGAGCATTTACCTGAGCAAGACACTCTCGGCCCTGCGCATAGAGTGCCCGCTGCTCTGCGAGGGTGCGACGCGTGAATGTGACAAAAACGTCTAGCCCCTCAGCGTGACAGGCCGCCAAATGTTTTACACATAAGGCATACAGGGCTGGGGTCAGATGGCTCAGATCCCTGTCTGGCATTCACACCTCCTTGCGCTTCTCCATCAGTAGCTCATAGAGCGCGTCAATGCGCCTGTGAAGGCTGCTTACGGCGGACTTGACCTCTGTAATATCCTGCCGTGATGCCATGCCGCTTAGCACGCTCCACAGCTCTTCGATACGTCGCTCCGTCTTGTCGTGGCGGCCATTCACAGCCCGGATCTCAGTCCAGAAAACCACCTGGCCCGCGCCGAGCAGCAGAGAGAAGAGCGCCATGGTGATCGTCACCCAGTGCGTCGTGTCGAGCATGACATGCTCCTCCATTCTAGCGCGGGCGTCTGTTGTGCCGCGCACCAAGGAAGGGGCCGTGTGCGGCTCATGCGAGGAACCGGCTTCACTTCATAACCTTGAAGATTTTCCAGCCCAGCACGGCCAGGTTGATCATCGTGAAGAGAGCGCTGTCCTTGATACCGGGGAATGCCTTGCGTACCATGGCCGCGACGGCCTCCTGTTTCTGGCCCGGGCTCAGGTTCTTCCAGTTCTCCACGAACTGATCGGCCACCGAAACGGCGACCTTCACCTTCGCCCAGACCTCCCACAGCTCAACGTTCCCGGAGCCGTCAGAGTCGAGGAACGCCTTGATGGACGGAAGCTTCCCGAGTATCTCCAAGACCTGTTTCTCGAACCACTCGAACGTTTTCGACCACCACATGACAACCTCCTATTCTAGCGGGTGCTGCACCGAATCACGACCGAACCACACCGCGAAAATGGCCGTCGCACAGGCCCCCGCGAGTAGCACCCACTCCGCCGGAGCTACTGACTGCAACACACACCACACCGACGCACCGTCTGGGCACCTCCCTGCCGCCGTCTGAAGCACGGCATACACACCCACCCACCACGTGATGATGGCACTCTGGGCGCGCTTCGAGCGCCACCACCGCTTTGCTCGAACCGTCCTGCTGTAATCTCGAGGCATCATATTCTTCTCACCTTCCTGCGGCCGTAGAAGCCTTCATTGCCCAATGTCTCTACTTCTGCGTAGCAAATGACGAGCGCCTTTCTCACCACGATTCCCTCCCTTGCACGAGGACGGGCAGGAAGTACACGGTGCCCGTCGCGCTCTTCCCGCTGACCCGCAGTTTGATCGTCGTGGGCAACGTCCCACTGTTTGTGTATTCGACCTGCCCTGCCTCCCACGATCCCGTCGCCGTCGTGAACGTATGCGTGTCCAGCGCCGTCCCGCCGAGTAGAGGGTCGTGGCTTGTGTCCACAATCTCGGCTTTGCTTGATGCATCAATTGTTTGGTTCCTGTAGACAATCCACCGAAGCGTCTGCCCAGGAGCGACCGCGTAGGCATGTTCGTAGAATCCCCAATACGTCGCGGACTCCAGCGCGATTTGATACGCTGACGAGTAGCCTGGTGGAACCGTGGTTGCCTGAGACGTGACGATACCGCCCTTGCTCCAGGCTTTGTAAGCCCCGGCCACCTGGTCGTGGTCGGTGCTGGAGACGTACCACCATGGATTAGCGGCTGCCGTGTTGTACTGGCTGTTTTCCACGGCGCTGGACAGTAAACAGTTTGACAATTTCATTTCCGCGCAAGCGTAGAGGTCGGCAGTCGCCGATGCAAAGGAGGAGGTAAATGCCGAACCAGAGCAATAGACCATTCCGTAATTGTTCCCGCTGATGGTAGTGGCGGTAATGGCCACAGCCGTACAATTCCACAGCGCGGTAGAGTTGCCAAGCACAAAGCATCCTGAAACGGCTGGCCCCATGCAATGATACAAGCCGTATGTGTGGCCGCTTATGACGCTACCAGAGATGATCACACCGTTGCAGGAGTTGACCGCCATAGTGGACCCGCTGAACACACCGCCTGTAATATTCAGCCCGTTACAAGAGTAGGCCGCAAAATAGGTAACCGAATAAATGCCCCCCGTGATGCTTGCACCAGAGCATTCGTTGAGCCCACCAGCATTTCCTGTAACCTGGGCCGCGAGCGTGAGCGCGGGCGCTGACGAGAAAGTATGCCCGGTGGCGCCTGTAATCCACACATTCCGATTGATCAAATGGACCAGACTTCCCGCCGCTTTCGCGGGCATGGTTCCAGCAGTGAGCGTCAGCGTGTTGATAGTTGCACTGGCAATATTGCGTTCCGTGGAAGATTGCGACCCGTAATTGTCTATGTGCACGATCTGCCCGGCGACCCAATTGATGGGGTCTCCGGTCGGGTCCCAGGTGGCGCCAGTAGGGAACACTCGCACATCGAGCACCGTGGCGTCTGCTGTCGTGGGTGTGTTGAGTTGGAGAGTCTTGACAACCGGCTCGGAGCAGTAGATGGCAATCGTGCCCGCGCCGGTGAAGGAGTATGGCCCATTCAGGTTGACAGTAAGAGAGCAGTTGGAGGGGTATGGCGTTCCAGCCGAGCCGACCAGGAACGAGCCGCCAGAGGAGACGGTGATATTGCCATTACATTTGAGGTAATACGTCCCCGCCGTGGTGGAGGCCGTTAACGAGCCACCGGAGTTGATGGTCACCGTCACGCCGCTGGCGAAGGCGGACTGGTCCACGTCGAATGTCACGGCGTGCCCGATGACCGCCGTGTCGCCATCCGCCGGAACGCCCGTGTCCCAGGTAGTGGGCGCGCTCCAGAGCCCGGCGGCAACTGTGGTGCGCGTGGCGGCCAGAACGCTCAGCGGCACGGACAGCAGCGCCGCCAGGAGAAGGAAAACAGATGTAAAGCGCCCCGCAAACGCGAGGAGCCGCCGCAAGGTGGGAGAGGCGTCCAGGTAAGCCTCCCGCTGTGCCATTGGCAAGCTCGCCCAGACCTCCGCAATGGGGGCATAATAGGCCTCCGCCTCGTCGAGACCTCGCTCGATGGCCGTCCTGGTCTGAGGCGGCATCGCCTGTTCTTTGCGCGGTTTGTTCGGGTTGCCCGGCTTCCCAGGCTTCACGCTAAAGGATGACATTGCCGTCCTCCCCCACCAGTTCGTAGGGCGATTGCTGCAAGGCGGCCAGCGTCTCGGCAGCAAAGAGGACTTCGTTCTCTGTCGGCCCCGGCCCATCAAGGGCGTAGGCTGGAAAGGTCAGTTGATGCCTCGCCCCGTCAATCTCCACATCCGCCGCCCATTGCGTAGGCTCGCGGTAGATTCTCAGCACTTGCACCGCCATCGTCTCCTCCTCAGGGGATCGTGTAGATGATCCGCACCGTCAGGTCCCGCCCGGGCTCCGTGCTGCCGATGGAATCCACGTCCACTGTCAGGTAGTCGGTGGTGGCCATGGCCGTCGTGGTGGGCGTCGTGACGGAGGATGTGTTCGCCCCAGCCGCGATGCTGAGCGGGGAGGCAAGTACCGAAACCCCGGTCTTGTTCACGTCCACCTGAATGGATGAGCCCGTCGGGGCTGTCCCCACCGCCGCGAAGACGGAGACCAGCGTGCAGGCCGCCGGCGGGTACCAGCGGAGCTGGCCGGTCTCCGCCGTCAGGACGCCGTCCACGGTGTAAGTGGCGGCATGGGTGACGGGGGACGAAACAAGCGCCTGCCAGGAGGAGCCGTTCCAACCCTCGAAGATCGAAAGCGCGGTGTTCCATGCGATCGAGGTCAGCTCCCGCGGATTCGACCCCGGACCATAGATCCGGGTCTGCGTCCAGGCCGTTGAGGCGGCCAGGGCGAGGCAGATCAGTAGGAGGGCCCTCAGGCGGCGGCGCATCATTCCGGCTTCTCCTTGGCGCGCAGGAGGTCGGCGCGGCAGTACCGCACCCTTCCCTCGACGAGTTGGGTGGACACCCGTCGGTCCTCGACCAGTTCCTTGAGCCTCCTGGCCTGGAACCCCAGTTTCTGGGCCTGGGTCCAGGTCAGCCATTCGGGTTCGGCCTCGAGGGCGGCCTCGGCTCGATCGCGGCCTTCTGCGATGGCGGTCGTGTCGATCTTGGAGACGCTGACGATCACCGGAGGCGGGACGTGGTCGACCAGACGGAACTCGTCCTGCCTGGGGTTGTCGCGGAGCCACGCCTCGAAGGCCTGCGCGGCAGAGTCGTCCAGGTGTAGCTCCGCGAAGCCTCGGACGAAATGGATCCGGCCGCCTTGGACGGCCGAGCAGGCGCATGACCCCGTGGCCCCATACCCCAGGCCGATGCGCTCCAGACGGTAGGTGGGCATGGACTTCTCCTCACAAAAAGGAGAAGGGGGGGCTTTCGCCCCCCCTGTACGAGTCACTCAGTGGCTCACACCAGCGCGGTCACGCCGGCGTAGTAGCCGATCTGCTTGGCGGGCCCCAGCTCCCAGCCGCCCTCGGTCATCACGTACTCCGTGAAGTCGAGGCCGCTCGGAGGGGGCTCGTAGCGCCCGATGGGTTCGTTGGGACGCCACTTCACGTTCTTGGGCTGCCAGAGGAAGAAGTGGCCGACGGTGGCGCCGGCGGCGGAGATGAAGTCGGGCATGAGCGGTTCGAGGTAGGCGATGATCTCGTTGCCCCAGGGGACGATGACCCGATCCACCCGGATGCCGATCTCGCTGAGGACGCGCTCTCCGGTGTAGCCCAGGGTGCCGCCCTGGTAGAGGCGCTGGATGGACTGGAGCGCCGTGGGGGAGCAGGCCATGTAGAGGGTCTCATTGCCGGAGATCATGCACTGCGCCTTCACCGTGTTCTCGAAGGTGACCTCGGCGGAGATGTCGCCCACGGAGGTGTTGATGAAACCTCCGTTGGCGGAGGCGTGCCAGCGCAGACCACCGGTCTTGGTGTTCACGCCGTCGGTGCCGGCCACGGTCGCCCGCCAGCCGAAGAGCAGGCTCCGGTTGAGGCGCTGCTTCAGCAGCTCCATGGCGTCCTTGCGCTTGTCGTCCAGCGTCTCGTCGTACTTGAGGACGCCCCGCTTGATCAGCGCCAGGGTGCGGTTGCTGATCTTCACGGGCTCGATGAAGGTCTCGAGCTGGTTGTACACGTCCGAGGGGCTGTACATGAGGGGGCTGGGCGCGTTGGAGAAGGCCATGGACTCGTCGACGGGGTGGGTGTGGAGGAAGATCGTGTCGTTGTCGTTCAGGGCAGCGGCGGCACCGCCGGTCTGGTCCAGAACGCCGCGGCTGACATCGATGGTCGTGGAGTTGGTCACCGCGGTGATCTTCATGTGCTCGCCGGTCCTCGGTACGTAGAGGAGCATCCCGGGGCGCATGCCCTCGGTCGAATCCACCACGAGCGTGGTGGCCGTGGCCAGGTAGCCGCCGGCGTTGTTGATCTGGGTCTGGTGCTGCAGGACTTCCTTCTCGCCCCAGCGCACGTAGATGTCGTGCGGAGGGTCGCCCATCTTGGTCAGCGCGAAGCTGGCCGTGGGGAACTTGGCCGGAGCGACCTTGTAGAACTTCTTGCTGTAGTCGCTGACCAGGTTCAGGTTCGAGCTGATGATTTTGCTCACGGTGGTGGCCATGGGTGTCTCCCGGCGCCCTCAGGCGCCACGATGCGAGGTGTCACTTGAGCCCGGGCAGGCCGAAGGCCTTGCTGCCTCCGTAGAAGCGTTCGATGTCGTCCTCGGGCTCCTTCTTGGGGGGCTGGGACCCAGAGGGTGCCAGCCCCTGACGCTTGGCGGCCTCGCGCCGTTTGCGCTCGGCCTCCTCGCCGGCGGCCCGGGCCTTGGCTGCGTTCAGCTCGGCCAGTGCCCGTTCCTTGGCCAGTTCGAGGCGCTGTTCCATAGGCTTGTCCTGCCATTCCGGCGTTTCCAGGTGGGGAAGGATGGCGTTGAGGACGGCGGCCTTGTCCTCCACCTGGAGGCCGTCTACGAACTGCCGAACCAGCGCCTGTTTCTGTTCGGCATCGGTGATGCGACGGTGGTAGTCCAGGATGGGCTGCAGGTGAGGCGTGAGCTGAGCCAGTACCTGCTGGGCCACGGCCTGGGCGGAAATCGGCGGCTCTGCGATCCTCTGGAGGACCGCCCGCGCGACGTCGGGCCGGAGGAGATGATCGGCGAGCTCCTCCTCCGGGATGGCACCCGGATCGAAGGAGAGGGTCGGGGTCTTCCCCTGGCTGCCGAGGGAGGGTTTCCACTCCGCGAGCCGTCCGGCCTGCTGCGCCTCCATGGCGCTGCGCAGAAGGGTGACCACCGCCTCGCTGAGAGCCGGATGCGACCCGATGAAGTCGTGGATCTGCTTCATGGTCTGGTACTCCGGCTCCAGCGACTCCAGCTTTTTCTGGGCCTCCTTGAGGCGGTTCAGCTCCTGGTTGTGCTTGGCGACGAGCGCCTGGGCTCCCTGAAACTGGTCCGCCACGTACTTCTGCAGTTCCGGTGGGAGCTGGCTCCACACCTTTTTCTGATCCTCCGTCATGAAACCCGGAGGATCCACGGCCGGCGGCGTGTCGGTCTCCGCCGGCGGCGTGTTCGGGTCACTGGGTTCGTCGGCGGTTGCCTGCGGCTTGTCGTCCGGAGGGGCGGGAGAGGGCGGGGCCTCCGGAGCAGCTTTCTCGGTCGGCGTTGCCTGAATGGGTTCCTCGAAGTTGTCGTTCCTCCAGGTATCACGGTCGAGACTGACGACGTTTTCCGGCATTGCGAAGCTCCTGTTTGAGGCTGGCCAACTCTTTGTCGGCTCCTTCGATCTCCGCGAGGATCGCCTGAGTGCGGTCCACGCGGCCATCCACGTATCGCTTGGCCTCCAGGCTGTCCGCCTGGCGGTAGGCCAGGAAGTCCGTGTGGGCCAAGGTCTTCAGCCAGGCCAGGATGAGCCGGCCTTCCGGCGTCTTTCGGATCGCCACCATGGCCGAGAGAAGCTCGGGCCGGGTGTACTCCGGCGCCGGCACATCTGGCCCAGGAGCGGGCTTCTTGGACCAAGGCCACTTCATCCCTCACCTCCCACGGGACGCGGCGCCATGAACGGCGCCGAAGGGACGGGCTGGGGAATCTGCACCGTCTCGGGCTCGGGGAGCGCAGTGGGCGCCCCCGCATTGGCCGCCGCCATGGCAGCCAGTTGGGCCATCTGTTCCTGGGGCGTGGTCACCAGATCGGGGTTGATGTTCTTGATGTAGGCCACCTTGCGGATGGCGGCCCTCATCGTTTGCAGCTCGCCCGCCTGCTTGGCCATCCCGGCGAGCTGGAGCAGTTCGGTGGCCTGGCCTTGCTCGCTGATCCAGGTCGCTCCGGCGAGGATCCGGATCTCCCAGGGCTCGTCGAAGCTCTCCGGCCGGATCGGGAACGCCTGGCCATTCTCATCCACCCACCACAGGATGGCGGCCTCGGGATTGCCCGCCGCCTCGGCAGGCGTGGCGCCCTGGAGGGCGTCGGCCGCCGTCGTCGCGTAGAGGCGAAGGCTTCTGCGGACCTGGACGTCCAGGTGGTTGGCCGCCATGCGGATGCGGCGTACTCCGAGCTGCTGGAGGAGGGAGGCCTCGCTGGCGGTGCGGCTCTGCGTCTCCACCGTCAGACCCGAGGCGTTGGCGTCGTTGACGGCCGTCAAGCGGCTGTTCTCTCGGCGCAGCAGCTCCAGCATCTGAGCGTGGGCCGGCGTGTAGTTGGAGTAGAGCTGGGAAAGCGGGAAGAAGGATTCTTTGAGCGGCCTGGTGCCGCTGGGGACGACCGTCCACTGGCCGGGAGCGATGCCGTTCTGGAGCGCTTCGAGGACGCGCGGGTCCGCCGTGGCATCCACCAGCCCGCCCTGCAGCGTCGCGTATCCGAACTGCACCAGGAGGTTGTTCCAGAAGCTGTTGGTCAGCGCTTGATTCTCTTCGTCCAGGTCGGCGATGCCGATTCCATAGGGCCCTTGCTCGACCGGCGACCGCAAGATGGAAAACTCCTGCACGGGAATCTCCGCGTGCCGGTAGGGCTGGCGGGTGATTTCGAGGATGGTCTCCGTGGGTTCGGCCTCTCGCGCCAGGATGTACAGCCTCCACCACTGGCGGTCCGGTCCGGCGGCCAGGGCTTCCTCGGCGTCCAGGAGGTTTTCCACGGTGCGCAGGTCCGCCCGGATCCAGAGTTCCACGACGGGGACCTCTTGGCGGTCGGTGGAGACGCTGGGCTCCAGCTCCTCGGCCCCCTCTTTGTGCGACGAGGCGGTCTTTCGGATGGCCTCCTCGTCGGCCGGCCAGCGCTCGATGGCCTCCGCCACCGTCATGAAATGCCGGTACCCCCAGTACTTGGCTTGGCGGATTGTGTCCGAAAAGGGATCGCAAAGGCAGCGCCAGGGCCGCAGGCGCTCGATGATCGCGCGCGGGTAGGGGACCGGCTCCGCCTCGCGATGCAGGCAGAAACCCGTCCCAAAGATCAGGGCATCCCGGAAGGCCTCGAGGTGGGCCCGTAGGCTTCCGTTGTCGCGGTAATCCTGGGTGAGGTAGGCGTCGATGCCGCGCATCTCCTGGGCGAGCCGGATCATGCTTCCCCGATCCGGTCGGCGGGCCCAGATCCTTGGGGGGCTGACTTCGAAGGGTTTGGGGGGGGCGGTGTAGGCCTCCTCCAGGTAGGAGAGGACCGTCTCGACATCCACGAAGGTCTGGCGGATGAAGACCGAGTAGGGCGAGGGGGTGGCGACCTCGAGACCCTCGTCGGTGCTGAATTCGGTCCAGGTCTCCTTGAGTGTGCCGGCCACGCCCGTCTTGGCCTGGTCCTCGTCCTGGGAGTAGACGCCCCGCCAGTTGCGGTAGAGGCGGGCCCACTTCGCTTTTCGGCGCTGGAGGTCGTCGTCGGCCTCCTGGAAGCACTGGCGGATCAATTGGTAGAGCGTCGGACTGGCCTTCATCATCGCCTCACAAGCTTGGGCTTTGGCTTCTTGAGCGGGAGCCGGCGGCGAAGGGCGGCCTCCGGATCCGGCTGGACGGTGTCGGCAGGCAGAGCGTACAAGCAGGCATCGGTGACCGTGTCGAGGATGTCGTCGTGGGCCACCTTCGGCCATCGCATCGCCTGGTACTCGTACTTCAAAAAGAACTGCCGTTGGTCCGGATCCTCGACGGTGGCCGGGTCCCGGCTGAAGATGCGCCGTGCACGAAAGAAGGGATCACAGGTCTTGATCCTTTCCTTGACCTTGAATCCCGCCCCTCTGTGTGTGACGGCGGTATGCGGCAGCATGTAGCCTTTGCGGGCCGCCTCCTGGCGGAGCGCCACCTCGAAGTAAGCGGCCAATCCGATCTCCTCGATCCAGGTCTGCGAGCCCCAGGCCTCGTAAACCTCGTACAGCCTGCGGGCAGTCTCCTCCGGGCTGAACTGCCCCGCCCATCCGGCCACGAGGATCAAGGGGTATGCGGAGCCGGAGCCCGTGATCCAGACGCTGATCGCCGTATCATCGGGATCCTGCGCGTCCTCCTTGGCCAGGTCCACGAAGCAGTACGCCCGCCACGAAAGCGGGTAGTCGTCGGGGTGCCAGTAGTTTTGGACCATCTCCCGCGTCCAGAAGGCCCCTTCGGCCTCCTGCATGCGGAGGAGCACCTGCCCCCCGAAATGCCAGGAGCCCATCTCGCGCTCGTCGCGCTCCAGGGCCTCCCGGGTCTTGGTGGACGGGTAGAGCAGGTCGCCCGGCTTGAGGCCCAGACCCGGAGGAGGAGGAGCCGGGTCTTCCACCTGAGCGGGGTCCTCGACGATCGCCGGATGCCTTTCGACGATCCAGTCCGGCGACTTCATCAGGACGCTGCAGTGCCAGTCCTGGGGGTCCCAGAGGGTCCCCCGGACCTCAATCTGGCTGGCGTCGTTCACCCGGTAGTTCCGGACATCCCGGAGGGTGTCCTTGACCTTCTGGATGCCCTCTTCCGTGAAGGCTTCCAGATTATCGGCATTCATTTCCGTGGCGGAATCCATAAGGGGTCCCAAATCCACGGTATCCATGCCTTCCGGGACCTCGGCCCCCTCCTGGACGGGAGGCGT
>JAKAJA010000034.1 GCA_021814085.1 Acidobacteriota bacterium
AAGCGGGAGGAGGCGCCTCCCGGTGGGTCCTACTCGGTCAAGTCGCTCTGGTACTCGGGCAAGCCCTTCGTGGAGGTCAAGGTCCAGGACAGGGCGGGGCTCAATTTCCTCCTCGACACGGGAGGCTACACGACCATCATCGCGGGCCAGTACGCCCAGGAACTTGGCGTGCGCGTGAACCGCGCGGCGGAATCGAAGGCCAGCATGGGTCTCTCGGGCACGGCCCTGTCGGGCCAGGCCAACGACGTGACCCTCTGGCTCGGGCCCGCACGATTCAAACTCTCCCCGTGCCAGGTCATGGAGGTCTACCAGGGCGACGCCAAGACCTATGGCAACCTCGGGCGGAACGTCCTGGACCAGTTCCTCATCTACTTCGACTACAGCAGCAACGTGGTGGCCTTCAAAGCCTACGACAAGTAGGCCTATGAATTCAGGTTGCGAATTCCGGGCCTGACAGAGTTGCGATCTGTTATTGCCCTTCCTCTTCGCACCAGGGGGTGACACCCTCGGGGCGGCCGGCGGGGGGCCGACCCGCGGCTTGTGCCATAATTGAACACCAAGCGGTGGAGGACGACGATGCCCGACAAGATTCCCATGAGGCTCGTGGTCGCGGGGAGAGATGATGCGGGATTCCCCCTGACCAAAGAGGTGTGCCTCATCGGGAGGGAACCTGACAACGACGTCGTTTTCGAGTCACCGACCGTTTCTCGCCATCACGCCCGCCTCTTCCTGACCCCCGACGGCTGGCACGTCCGGGACCTGCAGAGCAGGAACGGCGTCTTCGTGCGGGGTGCCAAGATCGCCGAGGCCCTCGTCGCTCCCGGTGAAGAGTTCAAGCTCGGAGATATCCGCCTCCGACTCGAACATGCCAGAGAAGGCTCCGGGGAATGTGGTGACGAAACGGTGAGCATGGCCGCCGTGCCCTTCGTGACGCAGACCACCTGCGCCACGTGCGGAAACCGCCTCGGCATTCCCAACCTCATCGTGGATGTGGTGAACCAGGACCCCCAGGTCGAGGGCCTGGACCGGAGAATCGCCGAGGCCCTGAGAATGGAATTCGGGGCCGAGGGGGTCTTCCTGTTCGCTATCTCCGAGGCGGACGGCGAGGGCCCCGTGGCGAGGGTCAAGACCTCCTGTTGGTACGAGGCCTCTTCCGAAGGGGCGGGAACCACCGTACTCAGCCAGAGCACGCTCCGCGAGGCCTTGCGCCAGCGGAGCCCCGTCTGGTCCCCCATGGACGTCCTCAAGCCCGGCCACAGCCTGAAGGGCCTCTCGGGCGCCCAACTCCTCATCTATCCCCTGATGGTAGGAGAACGGGTCGCCGCCCTCCTCTATCTGGATTGGGGCAGGCCCTGCCAGGACCCCGTCGCGCCCCTCACGGTGCTCGGTTCGTGGCCCACCTGGGCCACTGTCCTCCTAGAGGCCCTCTGGGAGAGCCGTTCCGCATCGGCGCGCGCGGACCTCGAGGCTCGGCACCAGGAGACCATTTCCCAGGCATTCCGGCGGCAGATCGACCCGGGAGATATCCTGGGAGACTCGCCGGCCCTGAAGGAGGCCCTCGTTTCGGCTGCCGCCGCGGCGCCCTCGCCATACCCCATCCTCCTGCTCGGCGAGACGGGCGTGGGCAAGGAGATCTTCGGCCGATGGATCCATCTGCACAGCGCGAGGGGCGCCGAACCCTTCATCGCGCTCAACTGCGCCGGAATCCCGGCGGGGACCGCGGAGAGCGAGCTCTTCGGGCACCGGCGCGGGGCTTTCACGGGGGCGGACCGGGACCACGCCGGGGTCTTCGAACAGGCCGAGGGTGGGACCCTCTTCCTGGACGAAATTGGGGATATGAGTCTGCAGCTCCAGGCCAAGGTTCTCAGGGCCGTCCAGTTCGGCATCGTCCGCCGCGTGGGCGACGATCGTGAGCGGAAGGTGGACGTGCGCCTCATCGCGGCCACCCACCGCGATCTCAGGCAGGCCATCGCCGAAAAGGCCTTCAGGGAGGATCTCTACTACAGGCTCACGACCTTCGAGCTGCGCCTCCCCCCCCTCCGGCAGCGGCCCTCCGACATCCCCATCCTGGCGAGTGCCTTTCTCTCAAGGGCTTTCAAGAAGCAGGGGACGGCCGCCGGCTTCTCCCCCGGGGCGCTCAAGGCGCTCAAAGCGTGCCAGTGGCCGGGCAACGTGCGACAGCTGCAGAGCGCCGTGAATCACCTGTCGGCGAGCGCGATGGGACCCATCATCGAAGAGGCGGAGGTGCGCCATCTGCTCGGGACTTCGGGCTGCCTCCCCGTCGCCTCGCGCGCCAACGTGGAAGGTTTGGCCTACAAGGACGCCATGGCGAATTTCGAGGAAGATTACCTGAAGGCCGTGCTGGAGCAATCGGGAGGAAACGTGACCGAAGCGGCTCAGAAGAGCGGCCTGCCCAGGAGAACCTTCTATCGGTTCCTCGAGCGTCACCCGCACCTGAAGGGGTAAGGGCGGGCACGGGAGCTGGTGCGGAGCGCGGACTACGTCACTTCCGGAGGGGGAATCATGAAAGGCTTTGCAATCGCATCATGGGTGTGCCTCGCCTTGGGGCTCACCGGCGGGGCAGTCGCGCAGAGCATCGGCGGGCCGTCCGCCATCAAGCTGCCGCCGCCCCAGGTACCCGCTCCGCAGGTGGCACCGGCCCCCAAAGGGGGCGTTGGGCTCACCATCGCCGATGGCAAGTACGCCCTGGCCCTTGCCACAGCCGAGGCGGCACTGCAGAAGGATCCGGGAAATCTCGACCAGATGACGGTGAAGATCCTGGCCCTCCTGGGGCTGGGACGGGGCATGGAGGCGCTGCGCATGGCCGTGCCGCTGGCTGGCCAGCATCCGGAGCGTCCGCAGATCAGGTACCTCGCGGGGAAGGCTGCCTTCGACCAGGGCATGATCCCCCAGGCCGTTCAGGTCTGGAGCGCCCTGTATTCATGTCCTGACGCCGAATGGGCGGTGCGCGCTTACCGGGCCAGCGCCCAGGCGCAGCTATCCATCGGGAAAGAGGCGGAGGCGAGGAAGCTCATCGAGGAAGCCCTCTCCAGGTGGCCGGCCACCACCCAGACCCTGGCGCGACTCGCGCTGGAGGTGGCTCCAGGCACGGCGGGCGCCTCCCAGATCATCGGGAAGGTGATCGCCTCCAACCCAACGAACAAGGACGATTGGGAAGCCCTCGGGCAAATGGTCGCGTCCGCATCTGGAGACCTTTTCGAGGAAGCTTCCGCAGGGGACAAACCCCTGGTCATCCCCATCAAGGAGAAGAGCGAGCGGGTGAACATCCCCACCTTCATGGAGGGTGACAAGTACGCCACCAACGTGACCCTCTCCTCGGGCTCGCGCGTCACCGTGCCCGTATCGGTCGGGGGGAAGAAACAGTGGATGCTCCTGGACTCGGGGGCCAATCTCGTGCTCCTGACCAGCAACTACGCGAGGGAGCTGGGGCTCAAGCCCGTGGCCACGGCGGAGTACCTGGGGCTCGGGTACGAGGGCGCCAAAAAGTCCAACTGGGTCATGATCCCGCTCATCAAGGTCGGGGACCTGGAGTTCAAGAACGTCCCCGCCATGATCATCGACAAGGACTCGGACTTCTGGAAGGAGCTCGGGGGCATCCTCCCCCTCTCCATGTTCCGCCACCACGCGGTCCTGTACGACCGCCGCCACGAGAAGCTCACCCTCTATTCCCCGGGCACCAAAGCCGAGGCGGTCATGGGGGACAAGCTCTACCCCCAGAAATCGCTCTGGTTCTACGGCAAGCCCTTCGTCATGGCCCAGATCAATGACCGGCAGAACCTCCCCTGCCTCATGGACACGGGGGCCGACTCCACCTACATCGCCGCCGAGTTTGCCCAGGATCTGGGCATAGCGGTGAACACGGGCAAGTACAAAAGCGAGTATTCGCGGGGCCTGTCGGGCGGGTTTCTGAGTGGCACGGCGGACCAGGTGGACATGCAGCTGGGCGGGGCGCGATTCCCCCTCAAGCAGGTCATGGTGACGGAGCTCGGCCAGGGCTACCCCATCCCCTGCTATGGCCTCATAGGCCGAAACATCATCGACAATTTCATGGTGTTCTTCGACTACGCCAGCAACGCCCTTGTCCTGAAGGCCTACGACCGGTAGGCTTCGCCGCAACTCTGAGCATCGAGCCGGACGGCGCGACCCCATTGGGGCCGCGCCGTCTCACGTCTCGCATCTCGCGTTTCGCGTCTAGCGCCCTGCATTTCGCGCCTTCAAATCCACTTCTTGCGCCGGAAAAAGAGGAGCAACCCCCCGGCGGTCAGCGCCATGATGCCCAGGGCGAAGGGATACCCGAACCGCCACTTCAGCTCGGGCATGAACTGGAAGTTCATGCCATACAGGCCCACGATGAAGGTGAGCGGTATGAAGAGGCTGGACATGATGGTGAGGACCTTCATGATCTCGTTCATGCGGTTGGAGACGCTGCTGAGGTACATGTCCAGCATGCCCGATGTCATGTCGCGGAAGGTCTCGACGATGTCGATGACCTGGATGGTGTGGTCGTAGATGTCTCGGAAGTAGACCTTGGTCGGCTCCTGGACGAGGTGAGATTCGGTGCGGGCCAGGGCGGACACCACCTCCCGCAGGGGCCACACGGACCTGCGGAGGAAGATGAGGTCATGCTTCTGCTTGTAGACGGCTCGCAGGACATCGATCTGGGGATCCAGGACCAGCTTCTCCTCCAGGGTCTCGACCGCCTCACCCGTAGCCTCCAGGACGACGAAGTAGCCGTCCACCACCGTGTCCATGATGGAGTACGCGAGGTAGTCGGGGCCCAGCTTGCGAATCCGACCCGCGCCCGCTTTGATCCGTTCTCGCAGGGCATCGAAAGCCGTGGTCTCCCGCTCGCAGAAGGACAGGACCGAGCGGGGACCCACCAGGATGCTCACCTGCTCGGAGGACGGCTCGGTCCCGCCGCCCTCGGGTCGGAACATCTTGAGGACGATGAAGAGATAGCCGCCGAAGTCCTCCATCTTCGGGCGCTGGTCCGTGTTGAGGATGTCCTCCTGGACCAGGGGATGGAGGTCGAATGCCTCGCTGATGCGCTTCACCACCTCCACTTGGAGGCCTTCCACGTGAATCCAGGTGACGGCCTCCGTGGCCCTCATCTGCAGGCAGGTGTCGAAGTCGGGGTTCCGCTTTTCGATGCAGGTCGTCTCATCGTAGTCCAGAGCGGTGACGCGCACGTGACCGGAGGGCGGCTCGCCGATGAGGATCAGGGACCCCGGCGGAAGGCCCGATTTCTTCGAGCGCTTTTTCATGCGGTTTTTCAACGGTCGTCTCCCGGGGGGTGCGGGGTCTGCCCCACATGCCTGGCCAGGCCCTAAAGAGGCTGCTCGCAGCCTGGATATGGTGATATCATATAACGTCTGAGGACTTTAGGTCCAGGAGGAACTGATGGTTACCAAGAGACTCGTCGCCCTCGTGGCAGTGGCCGCCCTCGTGCTGGCTCTGGCCCCTCTTCCGGTAGTTGCCGATACCCACAAGCCCCCCGCCCCGGCCCTGAAAGGGGCCGCGGACGAAGAAGGCAACACCCAGGGCAGGGTGCCCTTCATCCGTGATACGGACCCCGTCTTCTCGGGGAACCAAGAGGGCATCAAGGCGATCGCCGAGATGATTCGCGGCGGCTACGCCCAGAAGCCCCTCCTCCGCCTCTACGCCCGCCTCTACCCCAGACTGTATCCCTTCGACCACCCCTTCGAGCCCAGGCCCGCGGTACCTGTGAAGGGCGCCCACCGTCCCGAGGCGGCCCCCGCCTGGTCCTTCCTGGGCCCCGTCAACATCCCGGGCCGCATGACGGCCCTCGTACGCCATCCCTCCGATGCGAACACGCTCTACGTGGGTGCCGCGGACGGCGGCGTGTGGAAGACCACGGACGCGGGTGCCACGTGGGCAGCCCTCTCTGACAACCTCCCGACCCTCTCCATCGGCAGCATCGCCCTCAATCCTAAAAATCCCGCCGAGCTGTGGGTGGGGACGGGCGAGGGCAATTTCGCCATTGACAACTACCCGGGCGGGTACCTCTACCACACCACGGACGGTGGCGCCAATTGGACGGTCGTCACCCATCCCATGGGCGACCTGCGCGGCCTCGCCGTCAAGCCAGACACGCCCTCCACCCTTTTCGCCGCTGGCACCAAGGGCATCTTTCGATCCTCCGACAGCGGCAGCACCTGGACCGCCGTTTCGGGGATCCCCGCCGGCGTCGGGACGGAGATCCTGGTGGATCCCTCCACCCCGGCCACGGTCTACGCGGCCCAGGGCAACATCAGAGGAAGCTCCAACAACGGCCTCTACAAGAGCACCGACGGGGGGAATACGTTCGCCAAGCTGAGCGGGTTCCCCTCGGCCAACTTGGGCCGCATCTCGGTGGCCCTCGCTCCCTCCCAGACCTCCACCCTTTACGCGGCGATCCAGAACTCCTCCAACTTCCTCCTCCTGGGGGTGTTCAAGAGCACCGACGGCGGGACCACCTGGAGCCAGCTCAACGGCTCTCCCGACTTCTGCACCCAGCAGTGCTGGTACGACATCGAGGTGGCCGTGGATCCGGCCAACCCCGACAAGGTCTACCTCGGCGGCATCGACAACTACCGCAGCGCGGACGGGGGCAAGAGCTGGCAGCAAATCTCCATCTGGTACCTGGACCAGGGTGCCTCGAAGTACGTCCACGCCGACCAGCACGCCCTCGTCCCCACGGGGCCGGGCGAGATCTGGGCCGGCTGCGATGGCGGCGTCTCCTACAGCAACAATAGCGGGGACTCCTGGTCCTTCCGGGGCAAAGGCATGAACACGACCCAGTACTACAACATCGCCATGCACCCGACCAAACCCAACTGGACCATCGGGGGAACCCAGGACAACGGGACCCACCTCTTCAGCGGGAGCACGTCCTTCACCCAGGTGTACGGCGGGGACGGAGGCTATTGCGCCATCTCTCCCACGGATCCCAACATCATGTACGAGGAGTATGTCTACCTCGACATCAACAAGAGCAGCAACGGCGGAGGAAGTTGGTTCTCCGTCACCTTCGGCATCGACACGTCGGACCCCGTGCTCTTCATCGCGCCCTTCGTCATGGATCCCACCAACCCCGATGTCCTCTACGCGGGAACCAACCGTATCTACAGGACCACCAACGGTGCAACCAGCTGGTTGCCCATGATCACCAACAGCCTAAACGCGGAAGTCTCGGCCATCGCCGTGGGACCAAGTACGGGCGGCCTCATCTTTGCGGGCACGAAACTGGCCGGGGTATACCGCTGCGTCAACCCGAACGACCCGAGCCCCTCCTTCGACTACGCCGGATCGGGCCTTCCCAACCGCTACGTGACCAGCTTCGCCATCGCCCCGGACGAGCAGACCGTCTACGTGACCTTCTCCGGAACGGGCACGGCCCACATCTTCAAGAGCGCCGACAGGGGCAGCACATGGACCGCTCTCACGTCAGGCCTGCCCGACGAGCCCTTCAACAGCATCGTCCTCCACCCCGCCGACCCGAGCGTCCTCTACGCCGGCTCCGATTTCGGCGTGTATTCCAGCTTCGACGCCGGGGCAACTTGGGCCCCATACGGGACGGGACTTCCGAGGGTTGCCGTGGACAGCCTGGCCATCTCCAGCTCCCAGGGTCTCCTCCAGGCGGGAACGCACGGACGCGGCGTATGGCAGGTGCAGGCCCAGACCACGGGTGTGCTCCAGACGCAGATCTCTGCCGTTCCAGCTTCGGGCCCCGCACCGCTGAACGTGGCCTTCACGGCCAACGTGGCGGGAGGCAAGGCACCCTACACCTTCGCGTGGTCCTTCGGGGACGGATCCACGGGGACGGGCCCGACGGCAACCCACACCTACAACACGGTGGGGGACTACCCCGTCACGGTGACGGTGGCCGATAGCGCCTCCGGCACGGCAAATGGGACAGCGAAGATCTCCGTGATCGTCCCACCGCCCTCCGTCGCCGGGGTCAGCAGCATGAGCAACCCCCTCCGTTTGAAAGTGACGGGAACCAACTTCAAGTCCGGCTGCAGCGTGAAGATCGACGGGACCGCCGTTCCCACCACCCAGTACAAGAGCGCCACCCAGGTGATCGCCAAGGGCTCGGCCCTCAAGACCTTGGCTCCCAAGGGCAAGCAGGTCGTGGTCTCGGTGGCCAACCCCGACGGCGGGGAGTCCGCGGGCTTTCCCTACACGCGGTAACGGCAGGATGGGGCGATTTGGTGATGAGGCCCCCATCTGAAACATGATTCGAAGACGGTCAAGGCCCGGGGACGAGAGGTTCCCCGGGCCCTTCATCATGCGGCAGGAGGCGGGGTTGAAGCGCATCGTGATCGTGGACGACCACGCCTTCTTCTGTGAGCATTGGAAGGCCTTCTTCGAGGGGCGGTACCCCGGGCTCGTGTCGGTCGAGACCTACACGGACCCCCTTGCCGCCCTGAGAGTGCTGTCCCCAGGCATCCACCTCCTCATGCTCGACCTGCAGATGCCGGGTATGGACGGCAAGAAGGTCCTGGAGTTCGCCGCCGCCAGGGGGGTAGACAGGCGCAGGGTGGTTATCACCAGTGCCAGCCACGCGGACCACCTCCACGACATGTTCCAGGCGGGGGAATGCCTGGCCGTGATCAACAAGGAGGAGCCCGCCCAGCAGGCGGCCTTCCTCATGATCCTCGACTCCCTCATGAAGAAGCCGTAAAGAGAACTTCCCTCAGACTGGCCCACTCATACCATCTTGCCATCCTTCGTTAACGTCCCGCAGGCGAGGATACACGTCCTCGCCGCGGCACGGATGTGTATCCCGGCCTACAGGAAAGAATGATTCCTCTAACATTGAAGGCAAGTTGGTTTAAACTAATCCTCCAGGACGTCCGTATACATCAACTTGAGCGAGGAGGACCTCATGAACCGATACAGCCGTGTCAGGGCTATGTTCGTTGGGATTCTGCTGGGGCTGGGCCTGTGCGCGGGCCTTCGGGCCGAGGACCTACCGGGGGCCAAGCCGCTGGCCCTCCAGGATGCCCTCAAGATGGCCATGCAGAAGAACTTCGACATCCAGGTGGACCAGGTGATCGTGCAGCAGTCCGATTGGGCGCTCAAGGGCTCCTACGGCCTCTACGACACCAACCTCAACTTCAACTGGTTCAACCAGGTGGACCGCCAGCCCACCACGAGCCGGCTCCAGGTGGGCGAGCTGACCGCCACCTACATGACCCGGCAGGACTCGTACAATCTCGGCCTGAGCCAATTCACGCCGTGGGGCCAGACCTTCACCCTCCAGTGGGACAACGCCAAGATCGGCACCAACTCGGCCTTCAGCTACCTGAACCCCACCTACAGCAGCTACGCCCAGCTGGGCACCACCCTGCCCCTCCTCCAGGGGTTCGGCAAGACCGTGGCGAGCCAGACGGTGCTCCAGGCCAAGCTCAGCCGTGAAATGGCCGGCAGCACCTTCCTGGTCAAGGTGCGCGATACTCTCCTCCAGGTGGAAAGCGACTACTTCGCGCTGGTCTACGCCATCAAGAACCTGGAGGTGAAGGAGAAGGCCCTGGATCTCTCCAAACGATTCCAGGAGGAGACCCGCAAGAAGATCGAGGTGGGCGTCCTCGCCCCCATCGAGCAGGTCACCGCCGACGCCCAGGTGGCCACACGGGAGCAGGAGATCATCACCGCGCGGCAGTCGGTCGGCGATCAGGGAGACATCCTCAAGCTGGATCTGGGCGTGGAGCGCTCCTCCCCCGAGTGGAGCTCCCCTTATGTTCCCACCGACGAACCTCAGCTCGTGACCATCGACAGGACCGAGCCCGAGCTCATCGAACAGGCCCTGGCCCGGAGACCCGAGATGGCCGCCATCAAGAGCCAGCTCGAGAAGGACAAGCTCGCCCTGGCCCTGGCCAAGAATCAGACCCTCCCCCAGCTCAACCTCACGGCGAACCTCACCTACAACGGCGCCTCGGGAACCTACACGGACCCGGTCACGGGCCAGGTCCTCTACGACCATGCTTTTTCCAAGGCCTGGAGCCAGATCACCGGCATGGACTACAAGTCCTACTACGTGGGCCTCAATTTTATCTATCCCATCCAGAACCGGGCGGCGAAGGCCCAGTATCAGGTGTCGAGGCTCGCCCAGAACGCGGACGAAATCTCCCAGCAGAGGCTCCAGCTCACCATCGCCAACGAGGTGAGGAACAGCATCAGGGACGTGCAGGCATCCGAGAAGCGCGTGGCCGCGGCCGAGCTCACCTTCCGCCTCCAGAAGGAGAAACTGGACGCGGAGCAGAAGAAGTACGACAACGGGCTCTCCACGGCCTTCAACGTGCTCTCCTACCAGAACGACCTGCTGGCCGCGGCCACGAGCCTGCTCAACGCCCGCATCTACACGCAGTACGCCGGCGCCAAGATGGAGCGGGCCATCGGGACCTATCTCGACAGCCGCGGCATCGTCCTGAAGTGAGGCCGGGGGCGGAAGACATGATCCGCTGGGGGATTGCAGGGGAA
>JAKAJA010000035.1 GCA_021814085.1 Acidobacteriota bacterium
GACCGGAGCAACCTTCGCCAAGGGTCTCATGGAGAAGACCTACTGGGGCAAACTCGCGACGACCTTCTGGTACCCGGGCAAAACCCCCGTGAGATTTGCGCTCAAGCCCGCTTTTCTCAGCGAGATGGGCCGGTTCGAGTTTTTCGCATACCGGAAGAAGGGCATCGAGCCCTCCCAGATTCCCGTCGAAGTTACCCACCAGGTCATCTCTTGGACGCTGAGCCAACCGGACGAAGCCCTATACGCCATTGAAGAACGGCCCGATTTCCATTATCAGCCGCCCAAGGGCTCCTTCAACAAGGCCATCTGCACGGGCTGCGGCGAAGTGGTCTTCGAGCGATACGTGCGCACAAAGGACGGAAAGCCGTATTGCATTCCCTGTTCCGGGTACAAAGGGTAGGGAAGCGTCGCTAGGCGCTGGCCCCGGGGAGGTTTGAGATGAACGAGCTCTTGTCCTTCGTTCCACCGGATGCCTTCAAGGTCGTGCTGATCCTCTTTCTCTCCTTCCTGCTCGGACTCGAGCACGAGGAGCACCGGCCGCAGAAGGGCTACGCTTTCGGAGGAGTCCGGACCTTCCCGCAACTTGGTCTCTTCGGATACATCCTGGCGACGTTGGCCGATCCCTCCATTTTCTTGGTGGCTATCGGCCTGGTCGTCGCCGGGGTGTTTCTGACGGTCTCCTACATCCACAAGCTGAAGATAGACCCCGGGGCGGGCATCACCACGGAGATTTCAGGCCTCGGGACGGTGTTGCTGGGGGCGCTCGTTCAGCGCGACCGCCTCTGGCTCGCTGCAGCCCTCGTGGTCGTCGCCCTTCTCCTCCTGGAGCTCAAGACCGGCCTTGAGAGCATGGCCCGGCGCATCGAACCGGCCGAGATCATCACCTTTACCAAATTCCTTCTTCTCTGTGCCGTGATCCTCCCGATCGTGCCGAACCAGCCTTTCACCCCCTTCGCCATCAACCCCTTCAAGACCTGGCTCGTGGTGGTGGCGGTGAGCGCCATCTCCTACGCGAGCTATGTCTTGCAGAGACTTACCAAAGGCAAGGGCGGCATCCTCCTTTCCGCCCTTTTGGGGGGCGCGTACTCCTCCACGGTAACCACGGTCGTGCTGGCCAAGCGCGCGGCCAAGGAGGAAAGGCCACACCTCTTCGCGGGCGCTACGCTGCTGGCTTCCGGAGTCTTTTACCTGCGCCTCATCCTCTTGCTGGCCTTTTTCAGCCTCCCCCTGACGCGCCTTCTGGCGCCGGGATTTCTCATCCTCGGCGTGTCCGCAACGGTGGCGGGGTGGCTCTGGTCGCGCCTGCCCGACGTTCACTCGCAGGAGATCGAACGGGAGTGGACCTCCAGTAACCCCTTGGAGCTGCGCGCGGCCTTCACCTTCGCGCTCATCTTCGTGGCCATGCTGGTGGCGACGCACCTCACCGTGACCTACCTCGGCGCGGGGGGCGTCTATACCCTCGGAGCGCTGATGGGACTCACGGACATCACTCCCTATGTCATGGGATTGGCTCACGGACTCAACACCCCCACCGCGCTGACCGTGGCGGCTGGGGGCATCATCGTATCGGCCGCCAGCAACAACCTGGTCAAGGGAGGCTACGCGTACTTCTTCTCCGACCGAAAGACGGGTAGGCAGAGCCTCGCCCTCCTCCTGGTCCTGACCTTGGCAAGCCTGGCGCCCCTGTTCTTCTTGTGAGGGACTCCACCCGTGGGCATTCGCAGATCAATGGACTTACCAATCGTGGCTTCGGGGGGACGCACGGATCAGCCCCCGCTGGGTCTTTTACACGCACCGGCCTCTGAGGGCAACCCCCTCGGCAATACAGGGGTGCAACGATGAGCGTCTCATTCTTGATCATCGCCTTCGTCACCATTCTGGTGATATCGAGCGTCTTCTCCATGTTCGGCAAGGGGGGCGGGTCGCTCTACACGCCCGTATTGGTCATGCTGGGAATGGCGCTGCAGCCGGCCATTTCCACGGCTCTGTTCCTTAACCTGGTAACGGCACTCACGGCCACCATCGTCTTCCAGCGAAACAAGCTGGTGGACTACCGTTTCTGTCTGGTCTTCCTGCCGGGGACCATGGCCGGTTCCTTCTTGGGGGCCGTGCTTTCCAACATGGTTCCCAAGAACCTCCTTCTAGGGCTCTTCTCCGTCTTTCTCTACGCCGTGGGCCTGATCATGATCTTCTCGGCCAAGGAAAAGCCCGGCCAGGCGGTGAAAAAGCTCAGTGCCTCGATGATCCTGTTGATCACCGTCTTCTCCTTCGGCGTGGGCGTGCTCTCCAGCCTCATCGGCGTGGGAGGCGGACTGATCATCTTCCCATTCCTCGTGCTCTATATGAAGTACGGAGCGCGAATGGCGGCGGGGGCCAACTCCCTCATCGTGACGGTCAGCTCACTTGTGGGCACCATCGGCCACTTCGCCCTGGGCCACGTGGACTACCGCTTCCTAGCGGCCGCCACCGTGGCCTGCGTCCTCGGCTCGGCGGCCGGCTCGCACGTCACGGTAAAGGCGAGCCCGGGGTTCGTGAAGGTGGCCTTCGCCTGCATCATGTGGTTCTTCGCGACGCAAATCGCCCTAAATCTCATGGGCAGCCTATAGGAGCGACCGGTCATGGGCCACGACCACAACCACGGGATACCCGAGAACGGCTCCATGGACCGCAGACTTTGGGCGAGCGCGGCCCTCAACGGGGCCATCACGCTTGCGGAATTTTTCGGCGGCCTATTCTCTGGGAGCCTGGCGCTCCTCTCGGACGCGGCCCACAACCTGAGCGACGTGGCCGCGGTTGTGCTGGCCCTCTGGGCCCGGCGCTTCGGCCGGCGGCCGCCCACGGTGCGTCACACATACGGCTTCAAGCGGGCGGAGGTGCTCGCCGCGCTGGCCAATGCCGTTGTGCTCATCGCCATCACCGCGCTCATCGCGCAGGAGGCGATCGTGCGTCTCGCGCACCCGAAACCCGTCCAGCAGGGCCTCATGCTCGCGGTGGCACTCGTGGCGCTCCTGGCCAACGTGGGGTCGGTTCTGCTCTTGCGGCGCCACGACGAAGAGGACCTCAACGTGCGCAGCGCCTTCCTCCACATGGCACAAGACGCGCTCGCTTCTCTGGCGGTGGTCATCGCGGCCCTCCTGGCCCACACGCGTTTTGGGCCCTACGTGGACCCCGCGGCGGCGCTCCTTGTGGGCCTCGCCGTCCTTAGAAGCGCCCTGTCGCTTGTGTGGGAGACCATCTCCACGCTCATGGAGGGGGCGCCCTCCGGCGCAGACCCGGAGGAGATCGCCCTGGTCTTGGGTCGGGCCTTCCCCACGGTGCGGCTCCACCACCTCCACGTCTGGCAGAACGGTCCGGGCCAGCGGCTGCTCACGGCCCACGTGGCTTTGGAGCAGGACATGGCGGCCAGCGCCGCCGAGGCGCTCTTCGAAGAGATCCGGGCGCACCTGCACGAGGAGTGGGCCATCACCCATGCGACGCTGGAGCCCGAAGTGGCGGGCTGCGGCGAGACAGAACTCCTGGGCCATTGGGAGAATCATGCATGAAATCGCGCATCGGCCTGCTTGTCTTTCTTCTCCTCGCCGCAGTCGGCACGGCGGTGTTCGCCGACGGGGGCGCCGCCTCCTCACCGTTTCTCCCCACATTCAGTTCCTACATTCAGGTTCGCTACACCGATCCCAGTGAGGGGGACGATACGTGGGCCATCCGGCGGCTCAAGCTGATGGTGGACGACGGCCCCGAAGAGGGGTTCCGGTACCACGTCCAGTTCATCTTCAAGACGAACCTCCAGAGCGCCATCGACGACCAAGTTTACCTCCAGGACGCCTACGTCATCGTCCCCGCCTCGCGATGCCTCGCCTTCAAGGTAGGCCAGTTCATTCCGCCATTCGGCCTCGAGCGCTTCCAGCCCGACTGGAAACTTGACCTCGTGGACCGCACCGACGTGACCAATCGCATGGTAGTGAACGGCAACCTGGGCAAGAGCTTCGCGCGCGACCGGGGCGGGGAGGGCGACTGGACGAAGGGGGGCTTCTCATTGTCCGCCGGCCTCTTCCAGGGCGAGGGGGCCAACATGAATCCGATGGGAAACGGTCCCCTGGGCGTCGCTCGCCTGAGCTACGGCGGAAAAGGAGGGGCGGACGGATCCGCCTGGCATTGGCGTGCAGGGCTGGCCGCCTCGGACCGGCACGACAGCGACATGAACTTCTTCGCCGAGTTCCCGGGCGTCAGTCCTCGGCTCACGAGCCACTTCAATGGCAGGGACAGCCGTTTCAACGCCTTCGCTGAAGCGTGCTTCGGAAGGGTGCGCGGGCAGGTCGAGGTGTTCAGAACGTGGCTTTCGCCGTCGAGGGGCAGCGAAATCGCCGCCAGCGGCGCCTATGCCCAGGTGGCCTACCTTCCCGTCGCCCCCGTGATCCTCGCCCTGCGCTACGAGGCCTTCACGCCGGACGTCCACGAACCCGACGTGGCCAGCCAGGATCTCTGGACCGCCGGCGTCACGGTGGACGTGCCCAAGACCTCCCTGCGTCTCGCCTGCGACTACAGCCATCCCACCACCACCTGGCCCAGGACCCACGGCGACGTGGTCCGAGTCCAGCTTCAATGGATCTTCCCGTCGTGGCACGTGAGCGGCGAAAGAGCAGGCAGGAGGTGAAAGCCGGCAGCTCGCCCAAGCCCCGGATGGATGCCTCCGCCGGGTGGTCCGGACGCCCTCTTCCAGGACTTCTTGCGCAATTCCTGTGGATCGGCGCCATCGGTTTCGGGGGCGGCATGGCCAACATCGCCCTCATGGAGCGCGAGCTGGTGCGCAAGCGCGGTGTCATCTCCCATGAGGAGTTTCTGCACGGCGTGGGCTTCGGCCAGCTCCTGGGCCCCTTCGCCACGAACAGCGCATTCTTCGTGGGGGCGAGGCTCTTTGGGCCCTTGGGCGGGCTTCTCTGCGCGGGGGCCTTCATGGCGCCCTCCGTCATCCTGGTCATCGTCTTCGCGTGGCTCTACTTCGCCTACCACAGCATTCCGTCCCTGCAGGCGGCGGTGGGGGGCGTCGGCCCGGTCGTCATCGCCCTCATCCTGGCCGCCGCCTGGTCCCTGGGGCGCAAGGCCCTCCGGCGCTGGCCCGCCGCCGTGGTGGCCCTGCTGGCCCTGGCGCTCTCGCTGCTCAAGGTCAACGCCGTCTACGTGCTGGCGGCGGCTGGCGTGCTGGGTCTGGTGCTGGGCCGCTCCCGGTTCGGGGGCTCCGGCTCCTCCAAGAGCGCGGGCCGTAGGGAGCGGGCGGCCCCCGGTGTGGCCGGAGTGGCCTTCTCCCCCAAGCTCGCGCCGCTCCCAGCCGCCGCGACGGCTCCGGCGGCCGGAGGAGGCGTGGGGCTGGCGGCTCTGAGCTGGACCTTCCTCAAGATGGGTCTCGTCTTCTTCGGGGGCGGCTTCGTTCTAATCCCCATCCTCCACCAGAAGCTCGTAACCCAGCTCCACTGGCTCAACAACCGCGAATTCTTAGACGGCGTGGCCATCAGCAACCTGACGCCCGGCCCCATCGCCGTGCTCGCCACCTTCGCCGGGTACCACCTGCTCGGCGTCGCAGGCGCCCTCGCCGCCACCGTGGCGCTCTTCGCCCCCGCCATGGCCCTCATGACGGTGCTCACGATGGGCTACGGACGCTTCAAGGGCAACGAGCGCTTCGAGGACTTCCTCGCGGGCGTTTCACCCGCCGTGGCGGGCCTCATTGTGGGAGCGGCCTTCCTCCTCGGCCCCTCGGCTCTCCACGGCCTTCCGGGCTGGGCGCTCATGGCGCTGGCCCTCGTGCTGCTCCTGAGGTTCAAGGTGCACCCCGTCTTCCCGCTGGCGGCGGGGGCGCTGCTGGGCGCCGCCGGGTGGATCGCCTGAGTCGTCTGCCGGTCGAGCCCCGGCCAGGAGTGACGCCGGGAGGAAAGGAGGTTGGTCGTGCTGAGAATGAAGAGTCTTCTCATGGCCGTGCTTTTCGTCGTGAACTGCCCGGTCTTGGCGCAAGAGACCTTCGTGCTGGTGGGGCCCGCTGTGGGCAACGTGCAGAACCAGAACCGGCACCTTTACGGGTCTCTGGAGATCAGGCACGTCTTTCAATCTTGGGGAAAGGTCTCGCTGGGGTTCGGCGGGGCCCTTGAGGTGAGTTCGCTCGAGAGCTACGCAGGGGTTAACTTGACTCTCCGGTACACCCTTTCCGACCGATGGAGCCTCTCCCTGACCTCGGGTCCGGGCCGTTTCTCGGACCGTTACTTCGACCTCGGGAGCCACCTGGAATTCCGATCGGGCCTTGAAGTGTGCTATCAGTTGAGAAGGGGCTACTGCCTGGCCTTCGGGCTCTTTCATTACTCCAACGGCGGGGTGGCTACCCACAATCCCGGCACGGGATCGGTCCGCGTGGCCTTCGTGATACCCTTATAGCAAAGCTGGGCAGGGTGAAGGAGGGGCCGAAATGAGGAGCAGGGCGCCAGGCCTAGTTCGGGGCCGCGCGGCAAGAGGGCCTCGATGGTTCATCGGCCTCTGCCTCCTGTTCTTGGGCGCCTCCGGGTGCGCGCACCGCGAGCCGGACCTGGCGCTCCTCTATCACGACTGGGCCCAGCAGAAGCAGGGCAGGCTGCCGCTCGTGGGCATCCACGGGTTGATGGGGTCCAAGATCGTGGATCCCAGAAGCGGGCGCAAGCTTTGGGGGAGAGTCAAGGAACTGCTTTCGACCACCGCCGACATGCGCCTCGCCCTGCCCGTCGAGCCGGGCGAGAAGACCGACCTGGTGGCTGTGGGATCCATCAAGAAGGTCGGTGGCGTGGAGGTCTACGAGGGCATCGTTCAGACGCTCACGCAGGACGGCGGGTACACGCAGGCGAAGGAGCCGGGGCCGGTGCCTGGGGCCCCATTCTTCCCCTTCGCCTACGACTGGCGCCTGAGCTGTGTGGAGAACGCCCGGCGGTTGTCCGTTTTCATCGACGCCATCGCCGAGCGGTGTCACGATCCTTCGATCAAGGTGGACATCGTGGCCCACTCCATGGGCGGACTCATCGCGCGCTACTACATCCTCTACGGCGGCAAGGAGGTGCGGGGCGAGGTGCCGCCCATCCCCACGGACGCCGGGGCGGCGCACGTCCGCAAGCTCATCATGCTGGGGACGCCCAACATGGGCGCCGCCTCCAGCCTCCTGGCGCTCATCGACGGGGGTCGCGTGGGTATGGCGCGGATTCCCTCCGACCTCATCGCTACCATGCCCTCCATGATCGAGCTCATGCCCTCGCCTTCGGACCAGGTACTCTTCACGGCGGCGGGGGAGCCGGTTCCCCTGGACATCTACGACGTGAAGACATGGGAGCGCCAGCGCTGGGGGATCTTCGATCCCGCCAAGCGCGACGGCATCCTGAGGCGCTACGTCGGCCTCCACGCCGGCGAAAGCGAGGAGGAGGCGCGGGCCTACCTGACAAAGCTCCAGGCCCATTTTGGCCTTCTGCTTCGACGGGCCAAAGCCTTTCACCTAGCCCTCGAAGCCGGCCCGGTGCCGACTTCGGTGCAAACGCTCCTCCTGGGCGGCGACTGCACGCCCACGCTGAGGGGGCTCGTGGTGGAGCCGGAGGAAGGCCGCTGGGTGGTGCGCCGCAAACCCGATGAGGTGCAGCACCCCGTGGCCGGGGTGAACCTCGCCAGCCTCTTCTACGGTCCTGGCGACGGCGACGTGACCAAGTCGAGCCTGCTGGCGGAGGTGCCCGCGAGCGCCCTGTGCGAGCCCCATACGGACCTGCCCTACGCCCTCTCGGGCTTCATCTGCGAGGAGCACATGAAGCTCGTCAAGAACTGGACCTTCAGGGACAACCTGCTCAACTTCCTGCTCTACAAGCCCCTCCCCGCCGCCGCCGCTCCCACCAGGTCTTCGCCCTGACTCGATTCCCGCCGAGTCCTTCTCAGGCTAACCCACGCTCTGTGCGGCGATCTTCCGGAAGAGCGGCTCGGCCGCGTCGAAGGCCTCGACCACGTCGGGGTCGAAGTGGCTTCCCCGACCCGCGCGGATCTCCTGCGCCGCGTCCTCGTGGCTGAAGCCATGCTTATAGACCCGCCTGGAGATGAGGGCGTCGTAGACGTCGGCCAGCGCCAGCGAGGAGGCAGGCGCCGCCGACCTCAAAGGAGTTAAGCTGGCCATCGCCGCGGAGGTGGCGGGCGACTACTTCGCGTTGTACGCCCTCGATGCAGAGATAAGGTGTCTCCAGGCAAGCACCGAGGCGTACCGCAAAGCTTTGGAGTTGACGCAACAACTGCCGCGCGGCGGGGTTCTCAAGCGACCTGGATGTGGCCCAGGCGAAGACGGTACTGAATTCCGCGGCCGCGCAGTTACCCGCCCTAGAGCGGACGCGTCTCCAGTTCGAGCACGCGCTCGCGGTACTCGTGGGACAGCCGGCCCCGGTTTTCCATTTGGGAGAAGCGCCGCTGCAGGTCGCCCCGGTGGCCATCGTCGCAGGCGTACCCTCAACCCTAATTGAACACCGTCCCGACATTTTCGCCGCAGAGAGGCGCATGGCCTCTGCCAACGCCGCCATCGGCGCCGCTTTGGGCGCCTCGGGATGGATCGTCTAAGCCATCGCGCGGTCGCTCAATAAGCCCTAGGCCAAGTCCGTTTCGTTGAATCTCGGCGATTTTAGAGCGTCATTTTCTACGAGAGAGCCCGAGAGGGGCAGCAGCCCCTCCCGGCGGCGCAAAAAAGGCCCGGCCCCTCGATGGGACCGGGCCGTCGGCCGAGGGTGGCTTGGACTAGGCGCCACCTTCTCCTTCTTGGCCCGAGGTTCGACCAGCCTGACGCGGAGCTCGGTCCCGTCGAGCAGGGTGATGGTGCCGCGCAGGACAGGAGCGCCCTCCTTGGTGGTGTCCGCCCAGAGAGCGCCGCGCTTGTTCCAGGTGGTGCCCTGGGTGCCGCGCTCCTTGTCCTCCCAGGTCCTCTCCAGGACCTTTCCGTCCTCGCCCACGAAAAACACTTCCCACGCGGGGCGGGCCTTGGGGGTGCCGTTGGTCGTCGCGTTGCCGTTCTTCTCCGTCATGTGAATCCTCCTTGCCCGCGTACGAGGCCCACGGGCGGGCCGTCTGAGGGGCTGCGGCCCGATGCCGCGCTAAGAGACCTGAACTTCCTCGAATCGAACGCCCACGCCCGTGATGGGGCCGGCTTCGGCCTCGTGGCGCAGGGGGTAGACCTCGATGACAAGGCCTTCGTTGCGATCCATCCGGCGGAGCCAGATGGAGAGGTTCTCGACCGTGATCCAGCACGAGCGACCGCGAAGGGTGAACTCGTCGCAGTCGTTCACGGGGCTGTCGGCCTTGAGGACTGGTTGGGACTTTGCCATGTGGTGCCTCCTTGGGGAGGGAGCGTTTTTTCGCTCGCCTTACGCCGGGCAGTTGGGGAGGCGCGGGCCAGAAGGACCGAAGGGCCTGGGGCGAAGGGCAGGGGGAGACCCGCCCAGGCGGGGGCGTAGGTCTACCCGAGCAGAGCACGTGCCGTAGGTTGTAAAGGCGAGGCGAGCAAAAAAACAGGGAGGGGCGTTCTCTAGGCTGGAGGCATGAGGCTGGAGGATTGAGGCCAGGGAAAAAGGAAGGGCGCGGGGCATGCCAGATGAAGCTCGAAGGGCGCTGGCGAGGCCCGCGCAGTGACTCGGTTCTTTCCCGTCCGACGGACGGTTGCTCGAAAGCCCGGCTTGGCGGTGTGGGCGCGGGCCGGACATCGAACCCGGGAAGGATCCGGGGCGGAGCCCCATCGGAAGGGAACCCGGAGGGAGAGGCCGGGACAAGCCCCCGCCGAGGCTCATGAGTATCGAGCCCCGGTGCCATCGAAAGCCTTCTAGGATGCGGGAAGGGGCGGCGGATAGCCGGGGAAGGAAGCATCCCTTCCCCGCGCTCGATGGGTGCAACGGAAGGCTCGGGCGCCCAGGGCCACAGTGCGGCCCTGGGCCTCATAAGGGGTGGTCCACGTCTGAAAGAACTGCGGCAGGCAGGACCAAGAAGATCAACAGCTGATTGGTAACCATCAGGAAAACAGCGAGTGACAAGGAGAGGAGATTGACGACGGCCAGATAAGCGATAGTGCAACCCAATAGCGATAATGCATTCAGTACCCATCGCCACAGGCGGTGCTGTTTTCGTAGATAAGCAATTTTCTCAGAATCCGTCAGTGGAGGAAGCCAGAAGATTCTGAGAAGGAAGCTACCGACAAGCAGAAATGATAGGCCAGGAATGCGACTGAGGCAGAGAGCAGCGTTGCGGCATCGCGCCATTGGCGTGATGGTGTTGCGGTTTTTGTTCTCTGTCATTGTCCATCCTCTTTGTGATTGCGACTAGAGCAAACTGGCTTCGGAAAGGCCGTTGATGTTTTT
>JAKAJA010000036.1 GCA_021814085.1 Acidobacteriota bacterium
ATGGTGAGGGCGCGCTGAGATAGGTTCATGCTACCTCCGGAGGATTTGGATCGGGGTCGCCTGGCGGGCCATTCCCCCTCGGCAATTTTGCCATAAGCGAGATGAGAAAGCATCCCTCTCCATAACCGGCTGGAATGCTGTCATCGCGAAGGGCCAAACGCACCGTGGCGATCCCACCCCCAGGTCGGACTGGAACATGGAGCGAGCCTGCCGCGGTCGCTCCGCTCCCTCGCAGTGACAGGATAAGTGTCATCGCGAGGCCCGCGCCGCGGGCCGTGGCGATCTCGCTCTTCTTAGGAAGGAAGACGAGATTGCTTCGCTGCGCTCGCAATGACAGGGTTGATGTTATGGGATAACATTGGGTCATGGGACGTTTCATGGGCACGAACCCCAGCCACATCCCCGGGGGCCGGTTCTCGGACCTGAGCTTCTCCCGTCTCTTCAACCGCGAACTCCTCAAGTACCTCGGGCCGGGCATCCTCGTGACCGTGGGGTTCATCGATCCCGGCAACTGGGCCACCAACATCGCCGCGGGCTCGGAGTTCAATTACAGCCTCCTCTGGGTCATCACCCTCTCGACCCTCATGCTGATCCTGTTGCAGCACATGGCGGCCCACCTTGGGATCGTCACGGGCGAATGCCTGGCGGAGGCCTGCCGCCGGTGGTTCCCAGGTAAACTCAACATCTGGCTGGGGGGGACTATCGTGGTCGCGTGCATGGCCACGGCCCTGGCGGAATTCCTGGGCGCCGCATACGGATGCACGATCCTCTTCGGATGGCCCCTGTGGCTCTCGGGCATCCTCTCGGGCTCCCTCGTCCTGGCTCTCGTGGCCGTCCAGAAATACGAGCAGATCGAGCACCTCATCATCGGGTTCGTCTCCATCATCGCATTCTGCTACCTCCTCGAGCTCTGGATGGTGAAGCCCGATTGGGCCATGGCGGCCAGATCCGCCGTCGTTCCCGAACTGGGCTCCAAAACCATCCTCATCGCCATGGCCATGCTCGGCGCCGTGGTGATGCCCCACAACCTCTACCTGCACTCCGAAGTGATCCAAAAGCGCAACTGGGTCGCCACGGACCCCCGGCGCAAGCGCCAGCTCCTGAGGTACGAGTTCCTCGATACCCTCCTGGCCATGGGGGCGGGATGGCTCATCAACTGCGCCATGATCGTGGTCGCTGCGGCCGTCTTCTTCCGAAGCGGCGTCGTGGTGTCGGACATCCTGCAGGCCGCACAGACCCTCCGCCCCCTCGCGGGCGACATGGCGCGCCTCCTCTTCGGCGTCGCCCTCCTGTGCGCGGGGCTCTCCTCGTCCATCACGGCCTGCCTCGCCGGCGGCACCGTCTTCACGGGGTTCCTCGGGAAGGAGATCGACCCTCAGAAGGTGTGGTTCCGCGCGGGTGTCCTGCTGACGGCGCTCCCCGCGATCCTGGTCCTGGTACTTACCAAGGACGTCTTCAAGACCCTCATCTGGAGCCAGGTCGCCCTGTCCATGCAGCTTCCTTTCACGGTCATCCCCCTCATTCTGCTCACTCGAAGCAGGAAAGTGATGGGCGAATACGCCAACAGCGGGCTTGAAAACCTCCTCCTCTACGCCGTGGGCGGCATCATCCTCCTTCTGAACGGGCTCCTAATCCTGGATTTCTTCGGCGTGAAATTCTGATCGATTGCAGTTAGATTGTAGTCTTGAGAGAATGCTATGCGCACAGTCATCCTCGGCGACGTCCATCTCGGGTCCCCCCTCTGCCGCACGGCCCAGCTTTCGGCCATGCTGGATGAGGTGCACTTCGACCGCCTTATCCTCAACGGCGACATCTTCGACGACCTCAACTTCAGGCGCCTGAAGGAGCGCCACTGGGCCGTCCTCGACCGGATCCGCAAGCTCGCGGACAAGAAGGAGGTGGTGTGGATCTGCGGCAACCACGACGGCTCCCAGGCCGCCATGCGGCGCCTCCTCGGAGTCGAGGTGGTCATGGATTACTCCTTCAAGTTCAAGGGCGAGAAGGTCCTGGTGGTCCACGGCCACGAGTTCGACAAGTTCCACCACGCCACGAGGGGCCTCTCGAAGCTCCGGAACGTTTTCTACGGCTTCGCCCTGTGGTTCGACGTCCCCAGGAAGACGGCCATCCAGTGGGCCCAACGATCCAGCGCCATCTTCATGAGAGCCGCCAAGCGTGTGAAAGAGAAGGCCGTGCTGAAGGCAAAGGCCAAGGGGGCCCGCTACGCCGTGGTCGGCCACACCCATCACCGGGAAGTGGACGAGGTGGACGGTGTCCTGTTCTTGAACCCCTCGTCCTGGCTCACCTCCCAGCCGGCCTACGTCCTCTTCGACGATTCGAAACCAGTGCCCGAGATGATCGTCCTCGGCCGAAAGCCCCGGCGCCCCCTGGGAGAATCAGTGAAGCTTAGGGTGAAAATCACTGGGCGCAACGTCTCGCGCAGGATCCGCTGATCGCGCTGCCGGGCCGCAACCTCCCGCCCCGCCTTTCCTTCCCGCATCCAAGTGGCGCGAGCCCGCGCCCCTCCTGTATACTCACCCGGGCGGACCTCTCATGTTCATGAAGAACCAGATGGTGGGCAAGTACCGCATTGATCGGCCCCTCGGGAACGGGGGCTTCGGTGCCGTCTATCTGGCCGAGGACACGATGATCGGCAAGCGGGTGGCCCTGAAGGTACCCCACCGCCAGAACCAGTCCCTCGAGGCTCTCGTGGCCGAAGCCAAGCTCATGGCCCCCCTGAGCCATCCCAACATCGTTTCGGTCCTCACGGCCGAGAAGGCGGGCGAAGAAAGCCTCTTTTTCATCGTCATGGAGTACGTGGAGGGCGAGTCCCTCGCCGAGCGCCTCACCCGCGACGGCCAACTCGAGGAGGCCCAGGCCGTCCTCTGGTCGGTGCAGATCACGGACGCAGTGAGGTACGCCCACTCCAAGAATATCCTCCACCGGGACCTGCGTCCCAGCAACGTCCTCCTCACCCTGGACGGAGCCGCAAAGGTGGTGGATTTCTCCATCTCCCGGCTCCTGGAGCGCGACCCGTACGCCTCCACGCGCATCGGCTCCCCGCCCTACATGGCCCCCGAGCACTTCCAGGGACGCGCCACCTTCGCGTCGGACCTCTACTCCATTGGCGTCATGATGTACGAGATGGTGACCGGCGTCCTCCCCTTCTTCGACCTGAACCCCTCCCGCATCGAGGAGCTGGTGGCCGCGGGACGGTTCACTCCGCCCAACCTGAAGAACCGCAAGGTCAGCAAGGAATACAGCGACGTGATCCAGAAGGCCATGGCGCGGGACCTGTCCCAGCGGTACCGCTCCGCGGACGACCTCCTGTCAGACCTCAAGCACCTGCGCGCCGTCCCGCGGCACGAGCGCGAGCTCACCGACATCCGCCAGCGCATCGCCGCGCGGGAGCAGAAGGCCGAGGGATTCTGCTTCCACTGCAGGCGCCCCCTTCCCAAGCGCGCCACCTCCTGCCCCTTCTGCGGGCAAAAACAGTAAACCCAGTTACCACCCCCCTTCAGACCCGCAATTTGTGACCTCAATCACTGGCATTTTTAGTATTTATGCCCTATTGTAGACTCATCTAGTCCCGTTCTGTTGGACGGAGGGGTATCCGATGAGAGCCAGACTGCTATTTGCCATAGCGGCTATTACATGGGCACTGGGAACGCAGTATGCGGTTAGAGCCCAGATTCCGGGCGAAGATTGGACGCGCATCGCCATGCTTGGAATCAACACGCAGTCCGTCGCCCTAAGCCCAAGATACGACCAGGACCACGCGGTATTTGCAGGGACTGTCGGTATGGGAGTCTGGTACTCCCTTGACAGCGGGCAAACGTGGACCCAGTCCGCCTCCGTCACGGGAACCGGTACAGATCCAACCTTCACGACGCAGACCATTGCCGCCCTATTAATCTCTCGAGATTACGCGGTCCCCCCCTCGACAAGTGCCCATCCCACCGTCTACGCCTTATCAAAGAACCTCACCGGAAATGAGGGGAGGCTCTACCAATCCGCCGACGGGGGCCAGACTTTTTCCCTGAAGATGACGGTTCCGGCTAAAGGGACGTCCTTGGCCATTTCACCCAACTATCCCACCGACGGTAAGGTCTTCGCCGGTTTTGACGGACTGGGCCTCTTCTACAGCTACGATTGGGGCGCGACCTGGAGCCAAGATCCGGGTCACTTGCACATGTCGCGGCTCCTCGCCTTGGCCATTTCGCCGAACTTCAGCACGGACGGCCTTCTCTTCGTGGGCGGATATCATTCCGACTATGGCCCCTTCCAGATCTGGAACGGCGTGGGCCATTGGACCGCATCCAGGTCATCGGGGCTCGGCATTGGCCTTTCAGAGGTGGTCATTTCGCTGACGGCCTATACCTCCAGCCGAATCTGGGCGGGAACCGGACCCCTTTCGGGGTCCACCGCCACCTCGGGCCACGGGATGTACTTCACGACCACTCAGGGTTCGGGAAACCCAGGGTGGACGGCGGGGTGCGATGGGGTCGTGGGATCCGTCCCCACGGTTCCCCCGGTGCTCTCCCTCGCCATCTCCCGCAACTCCTCACCCATGCTCCTGGAGGGCAGAACCGACCAGCTCTTCCAATCCACGAGCACGCCCAATCCCGGAACGACGTGCGCGGGCACGACACCCCTAACGCTCATCCAGGGCCTCGCCTTCGAGCCCAAGTGGGACGGCTCCAACTTCTGCGATATTTTCGTGGCGACGGACGCCGGGCTTTTTAAGAAGACCTGCGCCGTCCCCCTTGCCTTCGCGGGGCCCAGGGCGGTGGACGGCCGTGCGGTGGCCCTTGCCCGGGCCGGGCACGGGGCCTTTATTGGATCGGCGGGGGCAGGTCTCTTCAAGGCCCAAGCCAGGGACATTGGGACAAGCGGAAACAGGGTCTGGACCATGGTCGAGTACAACAACTTCCCGAACAAGCTCACGCCAGATATCGTGGCCATCTGCCTCGATCCCAAATACGACGAAACCAGCACGACATGCGGAGACGCATCCACCCTCTTCGTGGCCGCGAACTTCCCCAATTCCCCTTCGGACAACGGCGTTTATCGCTCCGTGGACTGGGGCAATACCTGGACAAAGATCACGGGAGGAGCCTGGCCCAGCGGAACCGTAAACCTTAACGATTTGGCCATCTCTCCGAACTACACCTCCGATTTCATCCTTTTCGCCGCAACCGACAGGGGACTTTTCCGCTGGGGCCGGGACGCCTGGATCGACTGCACCAACGACGCGGTCTATCCCGTCTACTACAAGGTCGCTCTGCCTCCGACATACGACGGATCGGGTGTGGGGACCTTCGACCAGACGATCTTCGCCGCATCGGACGACACCAAGAACGGCCCCGGCCTCTGGTACAGCCGCTCTTCGGGTGCCCCCACCAGCTGGATCAGGATAGGCGCCTATTCGGATGGGGTGTGTCCGAACTCGCCGTCCACGATCAGCGGGTTTGCTTTCCCTCACAACTTCGGCCAATCTACGGGCACGACCAGGGTCTTTGTCTCCAACGCAAGCACATCATGCAAGAGCGTGGATACTTCGCCCTCCTATCCTTGGTACAGTTGGACCTCCGTGAACGATGGCCTCCCCTCGGCAAATCTGGGCGCCAACGGCATCGCCGCCGATCCCTTCTTCGACGACTACGCTAAGACCCGCATGAATCTCCTTCTCGCCACCCCGCGCGGGCCCTACTACGGCACCTTCGACCCGGGTGCGAACAAGGTCTCCTGGGGGCGCGCCTCCTATGAATACCCCACCCTATCCGTCGCTTACGATCAGGACGGCGGTTCATTCGCCATGGCGGGGGTGACGGCCCCTTACCCGGCAGGCGCATCCGTCACGGGGGGGCTCTTCTCCAATTCGGCGGGGCGGGAATATAAATACGCGTTCAGGGGCTTTAACACGCTTCCCGACGACGTTTTTCAGACCATCGCCCACGTGCGGACACCGAACATCCTGTTCTCCTCTTCTCCCGCCATGGGCGTCTTCCTCAGCGAGAACAAGGGGCTCAGCTTCAGGCCCTGGAACGCCAGCGGCGCTTGCCCCGTGAGGAGCGCCTACGGGCTGGGCATGATGCAGAACCGCTGGACTTCTGGCAACTACGATCTCATATGGGCCGGGGCCAGCGACTCGGGCATCCAGTACCGGTGGACCGGCTACAACGGAGGCACGAGCTACGATCTCGATTCATGGACCTGGGCCTCAACCAACCTCACGACAGGGCGGTTCGAACGCTTCACTACGATTGGGACGGGCCCTTCCAATCCGGTCTACGCCGCAAGCCCCACCCGGACCGTAGGCGGCCAGGGCATCTGGGCCACGGTGGACTACTGGAACTGGACCAACACCTCCTCTCCGGGCTCCGATTCGCCCTCGGTCCGGTTCGGCTACGCTTCCCTCGTCAGTGCCTTGCCCCTTTCCTCAGGGGTCTTGATCTCGGGCCAGACGGTCACCAATACCACATGGAATTACTATTCCATCCAGGTCCCAGCTGGCACGGCTTCGCTGGTCATTCAGATGACACCGACCTCGGCCGACCCGGACCTCTACGTGCGGTTCGGTGACATTCCCGATATCAGCAACTGGGACTACCGCCCCTACAGCGCCGGCACCACCCAGGAGACCGTCACCGTCCCCTTCCCAACCCCAGGCACCTGGTACATTGGGGTGCGCGACTACCTAACTGGCACTTGTAGTTACAGCCTCGTCGCCACGACTTCCACCACTCCCCCCGTGGCGGGCAGGCCGGCAAAGCCCCAGCCTGCAGGCCCCGTCAAGGCCGAGGTGAACGCGCTGGAGTCGGTGCCCATTCCAAAGGCGCCCAGCGCTGGAACCGTTTGGGGCACGGTGTCACGCAGTGGTGTGGTCAGGGGCTCTGGTTCCCCATCCGCAGTGACGGAGGCCCTGTCCTGGGTCTACCGCAACGGAGCTCCGCCCAATGACCTCAAGAACCTGAGCACCCAGACGGTCCTTCAGCTCAAGGATGGGACGCTGGTCGCCGGTTGCCTTGGCGACGCCTTCTATTCGCCCCAACCCGACGAGGGCCAGACCACGTGGATCTCATCCACATCCAACTTCGCCGGAACCTGTTCCTACGATTTCCGCGACCTCCTGGAAGTGAACGTGAACCCAGCAATCGATGGGGATCTCCGGACCGACTGCCTCATCGCGGCCTATGGTACGGGCGCCACAACGAGCGGGGGTGTTTGGCTTTCGGGGGACAAAGGGCACCACTGGATGAAGATCAGCAGCGGCTTTGATCCTAACTCCCAGAAGCTCAACTCCCTCGCTGCGGACGCCTTTTACCCTGCACCGCCTGACGGCACGACATCCTACTACTCCTCGACTGACGGCACGGGGGTCTACACCCGGACCATCACCCTCCAACCCTACCCCACCGTGACGAACCTCTGCACGACCGGTTCCGTCTACCCTGCCTGTACCTCCGCCACCAGCGGCGGCGTCGGAGGCGGCGGCACGATTAGAATCTATGGGACGGGCTTTTCCAACGTTTGCCCTACAGGAACCGGTGCGGATTGCCCGGACTCCGGCCCCGTGGCCATTTTCGGCGTCAAGTCCGACGGCACCGACAACGAGGCCGTGACCACCTACGTGAGCTCCACCGAGATCACGGCCATAGTGCCTCCCCATCCGGCAGGAGGAGTCCCCGTCACGGTGCGCAATCCCGATACGCGGCGCTCCGTCACCAGCGTCACTTACACCTACGGGTGTTCCTCCACGCCCCCTTCAGGCCTCGCCACCATCACGGCCATCGACCTGGACCCCTATGCCAAGACGGGTGTTCAGATCACCTGGAATGCGGAGCCCGCGTTCTGGAACGACGGAGGCGGAACCCGCGTGTACAAGGTCCTGCGCGGCGCGACCGCCGGGACCCTCTCCCCCCTCGCGGGGGCCACGATCGCATACGGGGCGGCCACGACCTACACGGACACGACTGGGACGGCGGGGATGACCTACTACTACGCTGTGCGGTACACCAACGGGTGCGGCTATTCCGCGGACACGACACCCGTCACCGCCGTCGACCAGGCCCTCGTGCCCCCGGAGGCGGGGGCCACCCCCGAGACTGCCCTCAGGGGGGCCTCTGGGGCAAAGAACCAGTTGTGCTGGGGAACGTCTGCGGGTGGCGCGCGCTACCACATCTACAAGGGCGACAATTCGCTCCAGCCCGTGTCCAAGCTCGTCGCCGGCGTCACGGCCTGCAAGGCCTACACCGGCGCGGGGGTCGGGTCGCCTCCCTGCTCCACGGCGACCCTCAACGACGCTCCAGTTACACCGGGGAATTTCTACTGGTACCTACTGGACGCATTCAACGCCAACGGTGAAGGCCCCCTCGATTCAGGCGCCACTTATAAAGTCTCCTCTGCGGGCGACTGCCCAACACCATGATGATGGATGAAGGAGAAGTGATCTCCGGGCCGGCGCTCCTACGCCGGCCCTTTCCTTTGCGGGGAAGCTCACCTTCTCTCCTCCCCCGTTGGGCTCCTACCCTTGAATCACCGCCTTGATTTCGGGCAACGCGGCCAAGTTTTCCCAAACCCAGCCGGGGCTGTGCTCTCGGATCACGGCGAGCCGACTCTTCGCATCAGCTAGCCTCCTAGCCCTCTGCCTCGAAGGCATGCAGGCAGAAACTCTGAATGCCGAAAGTCTAGCCCCCCAGATACCTCCCACACATCGGCCCAGGAGTTTTCCTGCCTCTTTCTCGCGCTGGGGGGAGATCGATGAACAGACCAGATATTCCATTGCCAGTAATCGAAGGTGCGCCATGAAGAAAGGCCAATTGGGCAGGACCCTCCAAGCAAAATCTAATGCAGTGATCGCGTTCCCCTTCTTGTTGGAGTGGATGGCTCCCAGGCAGGCCCACGCCCGCTGCTCCATAACTTCCTCGGGGAGACCGGGAAGGCCATTGCTGTTCATAGCGGAACGATGTGCCTTAGGAAATCGTCCCGCTTTGGTCCAATTGCGCAAGCGTTTAATTCGAAGCCAGTTTTCATCTGGTTCCTTGCCCATTTTCAAGAATATATCTGCACCAATTTGTTTCCAATATTCCTGAGCCTTGTCCCGACAGCCGAGGACCACGAAGACATCCATCACGTCGCTCAGTGTGCTGAGGAAGTCTTTTTTGTTGCCTGACTCGCGAAATCCGGTCATGGCATTTGCAGAAAGTTCCAAGAATTCGTAGATGTCGCCTCCAAGAAGCGCGACGTGTGCAAGGCCCTGCCTGGCCAAACTAATGGCCTGGTGATGGGCTTGAGCAGAGGCCTGCCGCTCAACCGCTCTCAGAATATCCCTGGCTTCTTCCAGATTGCCTACTGCCTGAAGAGAAACCGCAAGAATCTGGCGCGCATTCAGCAATGTGCCCCGTATGGCAAAGGTTTCAAGGGCTGTTACCGCATTTCTGCTCCAGTGGACTGAACGAGAAAAGGCGCCACGGTCGTAGCAGAGCGCGGCAAGATTACAACAAATCATCCCCTTTTGTGGCTCCAAGTGCCATTTTGCGCTCATTTTGTACGCCGATTCAAGCCATACCATTGCTGTGTCCATCCGCCCAAGATGCTTCTGGACGGCGCCCAAATTCATGGCGGCCAGCACTCTGAATACTTCTTGCCCAGGCCCTTTAGGCAGGGCGAGCGCTTTCTCGAGGCATGCTTCTGCTTCTTCAAGACGGCCCGTGGGGCCATAAACCAACCCCACGAGATTCACGTAGGTCTTGCCAGCACCTATGACGTTTCCATCAAGCTGGTAAAGATCAAGTCCTTCGAGAAGAATCCTTTCAGTCTCCTCAAACTGTTGATGCTGCCACTTTGCCTGGGCTGTGAAAAAGCAAAGTCGGGCCTTTTGCTTGAGGTTGAGGCCTTCCAATCTGGAGGTCAGCGCCTCTAAGGTTTGCCCAATGTTTTCTCGGCGGCCAAGAAAGCCATAGACATCCATTAGGCTGAAGGCGTCTTCGATGTCATCTTCTGCGGAAGTCAGGTCTTTGCAAACGAACTCCAGATGCCGCAGGGCGGTGACGTTGTCGTAGCGGGCGAAGGCGTCGCGCCCGGCGAGGCGGTGATATGTGCGGGCCTGCTCACCATCGCCGCCCTGCTCGTAGTGGTTGGCGAGGGCGGGCCATAACTTGGGCTTGGCTTCGGTGTCCACGTCCAGCAGGCGGGCGAGGGCGAGGTGCCCCTTGCGCCGGAAGGCGAAGGGCAGGGCGTGGTAGACGGCGTCGCGCATGAGGGCGTCGGCGAAGCGCACGTAGGGCCTCTGCCCCCAGGTGTCGGGCACGAGGATGCCCACCTCCTCCACCGTCTTGATGGCCTTGAGCAGGC
>JAKAJA010000037.1 GCA_021814085.1 Acidobacteriota bacterium
ATGAACCGGGTAAGAACAGGTACCAGGGCCGCCACGATGGCTCGGGAGGCGCTCGTGAACATGGGCGTACCCGTAGCCAGGGCGGCGTTGGGCAACCGCATGGCGTATGCCGAAGCGGCCCTCGCCCATAAACCGGTCGCCCTGTACGCCCCCAGAAACCCCGCTGCCAACGAGACGCTAGCTCTCGCCAGGGAGGTTGGAAAACTCATCAAGGTGGAGGTGATTCGTGGGTAAGAAACTCGATTGGGGCTCCACGCTAAAGGACGCCCTGGAGCAGCCTGGGCCACAGGCGACCGAGTCCAAAGAGCCGGTCCATCGGCCTGCCCTATTCCCCAGCGCGGAGCCTGAGCCCTGGAAGAAGGTTCAGCTCGGTACCTATGTGCGTCCGGCCGTCCACAAGGCTCTCAAGGAGCTAGCCGAGCGCCGATCCCGCGAACTGGGCAGGAGAATAACCATGACAGACCTCTTGGACGAGGCCCTTGCGGAATACCTTGAGAAGCGCCTAGCCTAAGCTAGAAGCCGACCCAGTGCAGAGAACAAACGGCCCCGAATCTCTTCTCAATGGCTCGCGGAGGAGACCGTAATGGACGAGAAGGATCCCAAGGCGAACCCGGCGGTCCCCTCAACCTCCCCCCCGATAAAACCAGCCAGGTCCCCGCAGAAACGCGAGGCCGCGGCGATTCATCGCCAACTGCGCCTCTTAGATGTGCTACAAAATGGCGACGAGCAAGAACTTCTCATTACAGCCCAGGCTCTTATCCTGTGTGGCCTCCCCTACAAGCCCCAAACAGGCGCCCATTACCAGCGGCAAGCCAAGACCGCCCGCGGCCTTGTCCGGTTGACCGTGAGCGCGCTGGATCCCGAGACGCCCCTGCCCTTCGGGAAGGACCGCGTCACGCTCGCCTGGCTTACAACAAAGGCCATACAGACCGGGAACCCAGTTGTTGAGTGGGATTCGGCATCGGAGTTCTTCGAGCTCTTCGGTCTTAGCCGGGACGGGCGCACCTACCGCGCGTTCTGGGAAAGCTGGAAGCGTCTCGCGAAGGCGGCATTTCTCGTTGAGGTCGTGCGCACTGGTCAAGACTCCGGGCGCGTGGCCCCTATCCTTGAGCGGTGGGATCTTCCTACCATCCGCGCCCGCCGAACCGAGCAGCCTGGCCTTGTGCTTTTACCCAGCATGAGATACGGCGTGGAGCTTGGTAGAACCCTCTGGGGCCACTTGAGGGTCCACCCCGTCCCATTACCGCTTGCAGTCATGCGGGAGTTCCAGGATGAGCCAAAAGCATGGGACTTCGTGGCCTTCGTGACTTGGCGGTCCTATCTGTGCCAGCAGGTGGACGGCATTGCCCGGATTTCATGGCGGGACTTGGTACAGCAGCTGGGAAGCCAGGATAAAGACCACAAGCGACTCAGAAAGACCCTTAAGAATATTCTAGGGCGTCTTCGCCTTGCGTGGCCTCAGGTCCGGGTAACCTTTCTAGCCGGCGGTGTACTGGAGGTCCGCCCTCCCACACGCGGGATTCTCCCCGTAAAGGGCCATGCGGAATCGTGAGCTTTCATGCCCCACTTTCAAAGATTCGGTTGCTGTTGAAAACTCTGTGCGTCTGAGAAGTTTTCCACGTGAATCTGTGCCCCCCCTTTTCGTGAATCTGTGCCCCCCCTTTTCGTGAATCTGTGCCCCCCCCCCCTAAAAATAGTCTCGTAACCACCTTAGTCTTCTTGGTCCTCCATGTGAGTGTCCACTCCTTCATATAGTTCTTTTCATGTAGTTCTTTTCATGTAGTAAGCGGCCACTGCCAGTGGAAAACCCTAGCTCTACCCCCGCGCCTCTCTGGCGGGGTGCCGGGCCTCCGGCCCTTGGAAAAGGGCCGTCCTGATGGAAAGCCCTTCGGGCTTCCCACAGGACTAAGGCCTTCGGCCTTACCCTTTCCCACACCCCTTCCAGAGCGACGCGTACGAAGGGAGAAACATGAATATAAAATCAAGGAGATACACTAACAAACCCATTTGAAGCTTATGCTGCAAGCGTTAAGTTTGCGCATATGCGGAGAGGAGGCATAGAGGATCCCCCCGGGGCCTTCCCGCCTATACCCAGCAACCGCCTTACTTTCTCCCCAGCCTCTCGCCGAGAATATACCTATGATGCGCCCCTGATTTCTTTGGACACGAAGTAGGGTTTACTGGAGCTGTCCGAGGAGATCGAAATGGATGAGCGAGAGGACATGAAGGTTGGGACGATGCCCGGGGACGCGGAAGGAGGCCGTAGGCCGACTGGAGCGGCACCGGGCGCGGCGCCGGTGAAGCGGTGGACGGCAGCGCGGAAGCAGGAGGTCGTCCTCCGGCTGCTGCGGGGCGAGACGCTGGAGGCGGTGAGCCGCGACGTGGGGCAGCCACAGTACCGGATTGCGGAGTGGCGAGACCGGGTTGTGATGGGGATCCCTGCCCTGTTGCACGAAGGCCCAGGGGACGGCCGGGAGGAGGCGCTGAAGGAGGCCCGCCGGAAGATCGGCGACCTGCTGATGGAGATTGAGCTGCTAAAAAAAAGCCCGACAAAGCCGCGAAGGCGGCGCGGGTGGAAACCGTGAGCCAGGAGATGTCCCCTGCAACCGGCCGTCCTTACGGGGTGAAGAGGGTCTGCGCCGCCTGGGAGGCGCCCCGCTCCACCGTCTATCTCCGCCGGAAGCAGACCCAGGCAGCGCTGCCGGACCGCCCCTCTGGGCGCAAGCGCGGGCCCAAGGCGCCGCTCTCGGACCCGGATCTCCTGGCGATGATCCGCGCCTACCTGGAGGCCTCGCCCTTCGCCGGCGAGGGCCACCGCAAGGTCTACGCCCACCTGAAGATCGTGAAGGGCGTGCGCACCAGCCGCACCCGCGTGCTCAGGCTCATGCGCGAGCATGCGCTGCTCTCGCCGTACCGGCACGGTGCCTTCGTTCCGGAGCACAACGGCACCATCACCACGAGCGCCCCCAATCTTCTCTGGGGCACGGACGGCTTCCGCGTCCAGACCGTCGAGGAGGGCTGGGTGTGGGGCTTCATCGCGGTGGACCACTTCAACGCCGAGTGCGTCGGCTTCCACGTCTGCAAGGACGGCACCCGCTTCAACGCCCTGGAGCCCGTGAGGATGGGCCTGGAACGCATCTTCGGCTCCACCGGGAAGGACGCCGCCCTTGGCCTCGTCCTGCGCATGGACCACGGGTGCCAGTACACCAGCGACCACTTCCTGAACCAGATCGCCTACTGGGGCATCGCCCAAAGCTTCTCCTTCGTCGCACAGCCCCAGGGCAACGGCATCGCCGAGCGCTTCATCAAGACCCTCAAGCAGCAGGCCATCTACGGCCGAGTCTTCCGAAACGCCCACGAGGTCTACCAGGCCGTCGCAGAGCTCGTGCACGACTACAACCACCACTGGCGCATCGAGCGCCTCCGCTTCCTCACCCCGGCCGAGGCACGACACCTCGCCCTCAACCAGGAGGCCGCCTGATGCTAAACTGTGTCCAAACAATCAGGGGCAGAACACGAGAATATACCTACAGCGGTGTCCGGTCTCCACAACGGAAACGACCGAACATAGGGGGCAGAAATGGATAGCAATACCTTCCTGCTCGCCCTGGTTCTCCTCGCGATCCTCCTCGATCCACGCGGCCGAGTGGGCACTCGCAGGGGAGAGCAGGGCACCATGCTGATGGTAAGTAGGTCCGGTAGGTCAGCCGGGGGAGGAATCCTCCCCCGAATGCATTAAGGCCCCGGTCTCCCGGGGCCTCACGGTAGCCTAGCCTATCTCACGCATCTGCATTATAGGCTCCACCCCTCTGCGCCGCAACCCTCCCATGAGGATGCGAACCTTGACCCGCACGTGGCGCACGCGGTCGGCGTGTCCGTCCCAACCTTATACCGCTGGCTTCCAGCTTCGGCCAGAGCCTAGCGTGGCCCGTGTCCTGGGCAAAATACTAAGCCTCCCCTCTTTCGTCAAACCTGGGGCATTCTAGGGGGCCGTTTTAAGATGGGAGTCCTTAGCGTACGTAAATTTCCGTTTGGTGGGGCGACCCCTTCTTGAGGAGCGGCGGCCTTGATTTTTATGCACACTATACTTACACTGTAGGTATGGCTGCGCTGAGATTTGTGTGGGATCCGGCGAAAGGAAGGGCCAATCTTCGGAAGCACGGGGTTGCTTTTGAAGAAGCCGTCACGGTCTTTGTGGATGAAAGAGGTCTCTTGTTGGCTGATCCGGATCACTCCGAGACGGAGGAACGATTCCTCCTTCTGGGGATCAGTTCGTCTCTGCGAGCGCTGGTTGTGATACACGTCTATCGCGAGGCGGAGGAGGAGATTCGGATCATTTCCGCGCGCAAGGCGACCCCACGGGAAGAGCGTACGTACGCTGAAAGGTGGGAGCGATGAGAGCCGAGTATGATTTTTCCAAGGCTCGTCCGAACCCGTACGTGAAGCGGCTGAAGAAGCAGATCACGATCCGGCTCGACGAATTCACGGTGGGGTACTTCAAATCGCTGTCGGAGGAAGCCGGGATTCCGTATCAGACGCTGATCAATCTGTACCTCCGGGATTGCGCGGGGCAGCGGCGGGAGCTCGACTTGGTGTGGCGCAGTGAGCGCGCACAGCGGCGGCAAGCACGGGTGAAAAAGAGCGGTACGACGCATCCCTCCGCGTAACGCTCGCATCATGTCCCTCCACCGGGAAACGGCTGTAGGTGTAACGCCGCAGCCGGCAGAAAGGGACAGCGATGTTATTTCGAAGCGGCCGGCGGGGATCGCTCTTGTGATAACCGAAGGCACGGTTATATGACGGACCAACAATTCGGAGAACTGGTGAAGACGGCCAGGATGCGCCGGAAATGGTCGCAAGGCGAGCTTGCCTCCAAAATGAAGGCAATGGGGGTAGAAATCTCCCAGGCCAAGGTGAGCGTCATCGAGCGAGGAGCCCAGCCCACCAACCAGGAGATGCGGCGCGCCCTCGTGGAGCTGCTAGAGCTTCCCCCCGGACCCCCCTCCCCCGGCTCCCCCTCTCCCCCCCAGTCCCTCCCTGTTGTTCAGGAACAACCGCCAGCCCAGGTAGGAGAGGGCACCACTCCTAGCTGGACGCCACCTCCCCCCAGGGCCAGCCGCCGGGGGCGGCGGGCCACGCTTCCCGTGAGCGTCGCGGACCTCCCCCGTACCACGCTCTACCTGGAGCACTCCACGAAGCGGCTCCTGGACGCGGCGGCGCGTGTCACCGGCCGGCCGGCGTACAAACTCCTAGCGGAGGGCTTCTTGGAATGGCTGGAGCGATTACCACAGGAGGAACAGCGCCTCATTCACAGCTTTGCGGAGAGGAGCTAGGTCATGATCAAACTCACAGCCCCTTGCGCGAAGCTTACCGTAACACCACCCATTTACCTGCTTGAATCCGTGAGCGTTTGCTACCGATGCAAGAAGAAGGCGAAGGTCGTTGCCCTCGCCACGTCCGCATCGTCGGAGGACGAGGCCGCGCGGATCACGATCCGAGCCTTGCGCGTGGAGGGCCTCTATACTCTCACCTGTAGCCGATCCGCGGGCGACGGAGAATTGATCTATGCGAATGCCCGCCGCGTATAATGGCCTCTTGGTTCACCCACAACAAAGGGGGCGCGCGCATGATCTGGCAGGACTACATTCCGGCGGACATTCGGGGCCTGTATGAGATTCACGACTTTCACCACGCGACGGCGATTCTTGCGAAGGAGTTCCCAGCGGAGTTTGGGGAGGTGTGCGCGGCCCTTCGGGCCTTTCGTCTCACGGTCGAAGATGTGCGGGCAGCAGGGGGAAATGAGAGCGCAATCCCCAAGCGGTTTTCCAGCATCCTTCGTCCGCTCGGCTGGAAGGAGCAACAGCTCACGGCAGAGCACAGGGTGGACGGCGAGGTCCTGAACATCACCACTCACTGGGTTGACTATATCAAGGGCCGAGTGGCGTTCGATCTCGAATGGAACAGCAAGGACCAGACCTTTGATCGAGACTTGTATGCATTCCGAGCATTCTTCGAGTACGGCAAAATCAGCGTTGGAATCCTCGTGACCCGAAGCGACGAGCTCGAGCCGTGGTTTGGAACCCTTGGAGACGTGACCGACAAACACGGCGCAACGAGGCCAGTAAAGGCGAAGTATGGGGCGGCAACCACACGCATGGGAAAGCTCCTCCCGCGCCTTGCCGCGGGCCGACACGATGGTTGCCCCGTGCTCGTGTTTGGGATCACCACGAAACTATTGAAGGAGGGACAGCGCCGATGAGGCCCGCCACGAACCAGACAGCGGCCGAGGATCTTCTTGCCTTCACCGGCAAGCGAAAATTCTCTACAATCCTCGCCGATCCGCCGTGGCAGTTTGCGAACCGTACCGGCAAGATGGCCCCCGAGCACAAGCGCCTCTCGCGCTACCCCACCATGGCCCTGCAAGAGATCATGGAGCTACCCGTTCCCTGCATTCTCCATGAACCGGCTCACCTGTACCTTTGGATTCCCAACGCGCTTCTCAGTGAAGGCTTACAGGTCATGGAGCGGTGGGGGTTTACTTACAAGACTAATCTGATTTGGTACAAGGTCCGCAAGGACGCTGGGCCAGACCGGCGGGGCGTAGGCTTCTACTTTCGCAACGTGACCGAGATGATCCTCTTTGGGGTCCGAGGCAAGCGCGCCAGCACCCTGAAGGCCGGGCGCACCCAGCCGAACATCATCACCAGCAGGAAGCGTGAACACAGCCGTAAACCCGAGGAGCAGTACAGCATCATTGAGTCTTGCAGCCCCGGCCCGTACCTCGAACTCTTCGCCCGCCACCCTCGCCCCGGCTGGACTCAGTGGGGGAATCAACACGTGCAGATGCAAGAAGAGCTTGGGGAGGGGATTCGCGCAGGGGTCCACAACGTGGCCGTGGCGGCCGGCGCCTGGCCTCACTGACGCGGCCCACTCCGGAGGGGAGAGACATGGACGTGTCCCTAGCGATTGAGGCGCTGAAAGAGATCCTTCACGCCTCTGGGGCCTTTCAGGTCACGACCTTTGAGTGCTACCGAGAGCTTCCGGGCGGAGGCGCCCAGAGGATCATCGTGGAGGTCTTCGATGCAGGCCGCGGCGCCCGCAGCGGTGAACGCTATAGCTGCCGTGCTCACACGGAAGACGGCAAGAGCCAGGCTCTCGGGAGCCCGGCCGACTCCATCGAGACCGCCCTTGCCGCGGTGCATTGGTTCGACCTGGACAAGTAAGCGCTTCCTTGCAGGGGGGGGCGAGTGCCACAGCAGATAGATTGGTCGGGTTGGCTCACTCTGCTCAGTACAACCATCTTGGGTGGAGTTACGATCTACTTCGCGTTCCGCACCAGGCAACTTGAACTAAAACAGGCCCGGCAAATCAACCGCGAATTTGATCGAGAGCTCGCGGCGGCAGAGACAGAAGCCCAGCGGGCCGCAAGTTTTCGGCTCTATTGGGACGGATGGAAAAAGGACAATGACCTCCAGCGCACCCTGGCGCTTTACGTCCAAGCCCGCGACGACATGCCGCACGTTGAAACCTCAAGGCTACAAAACCCATTGGCCTTCCACTTGCCCAATGTTCTCGAAGACGCGAGACACGGCGAGGTAAGGTTTCACGTGGCGCTTAATCTCCTGGATATGGCCACCGGCAGAATCCACATGCCAAACTCACCGCCCGTTGCCGAGCTAGTCCAGAAGGCAGAGGCGGCCCTACACGAAGCCGAGGAGTACTTTCAACGGGTCCTTGATGCTGTTACACAAAAACGCGCCACCCTCCGCAACGAGACGGAGAACTAAGCACCGAGACCTCGGCCGGGCGCTTTCTCGCCAACCACCAGAAACCACCTTGCTTCCTGGGGTCACCTCGCCAGAAAAGAAGGAGAAACACTGGGGCCCCCGACATCAGCCGTCGTTTTTCTGCAACGCCTTCCGTGCAATCATCACGTTCTCTAGTGCAAAAGGGTGCTGCTCTCCCGCAAGGAGGCGATCCGCAACTCCCAGCACCCCAGCAAGGGCGCTTTTCAGCTCTTCAATGCGAGCATTCGCACGTGCAAGGGTGGCCTCCTGGACTTCAGTTGGAGTGGTGTTGTTTTCGTTCTGCATCGGTCTCTCCTTTCGGCTGGTATCGCCGTTGGGATCAGTGTACGGGTAGCCGCCTATGAGAAAGTATAGAGAAATACCAAGGCCCCCGAGTTTCCTCGATGGCCTTTCGGTAGCTCAACAACCATCCGTCTAGCCCCTAACCTAGCCTCTTCTCTTGAACACGGCAAGGCCCCCACGAAGCTTTCAGCTGCGCGTCCATACCGAAACAAGCCATGCCACTACGCAGGCATGCTCGGTCGGGTTACTTCTTCTTGTCCCCGTCGAGCTGTTCGCCTTTGAGGCCCTTATCGTAAGCTGCGGCTTCATCCGGGTCCTCCGGACGAGAGGCGACGCCCCCGGTGAACAAGTACCCTAGCGGGTGCTCGTTGATATATTCCGCCTCTTTTTGACCATTCTCGTATGCCTTCCGCTCATCGTCTGATATGTCCATGGACAGCACCTCCTTCCGGCCTGGAGTTCCGTTGGCCAAGAATGTAATGCGCTTGAGATCCCATTTCTACACAACCTGGCCCCCGCTTCGGCGGGGGCCAGGTTGTAGGGCTCGGCCTCCCTTGATCCATTTCGCTCTACCAGCCCTCCTCACGTGCCCATCGCTCGGTAGTCCCTTCGGAGGGGGGGCGCCCCCCTCCCTTTCCCGCGCACGCCTTTCCTTGTGCAGTCCTTCGGCTAGGTGCCCCACCGGAGGGGCACCTAGCCCACTTTTCCACAGCCCCCTGTGATTCGGGCGACTTTTCCACGCAGAATTACATAGGGTGTGCCCAGCAAACGCTGCGCTGGTGTGTGTTTGCTGGCTCCTCTTATCTTTATAAGGTACTAAGTAAGATAATCTAGTAAGAACAAGATACTTGTAGTAAAGCCCGGCACCCGTGGAAAACCCACGGCCCTTCGGGCCGGGGTTTCCCCCAGGACCCGCCGGGCGCTACTGCTAGGGTGAGCGAAACGAGAAGAGAGGGATGAGGGGCACTAAAGGCAACCACCGAACGGCTGCCTCGAAGCGGGTCTCCCAGGTGCATGCACCTCTCCGCTCCTCGCGCCTACATCGAGACCGTCTCTCCCCATGCCCTCTCCGACGCGCCAGGAGGGCCCAGGTTTGACGAATCGGGCGGGGGCTGGCCTCTAAACCCCCCCGGAGGCGGAGACCGGCTATTTCTTTGGGGAGGAGGGGTGCGACGATGGAGGCGCGACCCTCGCACCGCGAAACGGTTCGGCCTGGAGTTGCCGTTGCGTCACAGGTTATTTGGACCCCGCACCCCTCCCGCCTATTCTCGCACCCGCGCACGCATAATTACATAGGGCGTGGGTGAAATGCCACGCATAATTAGGTGTGGTGTGGCCAGCAAGCGCCGTGCTGGCGTATGTTTGCTGGCTCCTCTTGTCTTTATAAGGCACTAAGAAAAGTATCACGAGAGCATCCGCCGCAGGAGACTACCCAGCCGGACGCCGATCCAGAAGGGGAGCATCAGCAGCACCCCAAGGCGCATTCCCCGGTTGAATCCCATGGTGTCCTCCAAAGTGGCTCTCTCAAGCGGCGCAGGTTCAACGAAACGGCCAGGACCTATACCCTTACCCCCCTTAAGATGAAGCGTGCCAACCGCCGGCGGTGAGCTCGACGCGGTCGGTCCTGCCGTTGGCACTGAACTCATACCACCCCCAAGGCAATTCCTGGGACACGCGCTCGATCTCGAACCGATCCCAGCCCACGGGTCCGCCCAGCATAAGCGTGACTTTCAAGGCGTGTCCCGAGCATGTTGCAGCAAGACCGGGGTGGGTAATACCCTTGAGCGTTCCGGAGAATGAAACCCACTCTTTTGTAGATCCCATGTGGTACCCCCATTCTGTTACCCGGGCTCTTACCGGCTATTTCTCCCCGGTGGACTCTTCCGGTTCGACCGGCAGCGGTCCGACGGTCCGGATCCACCATTCTTTGAACTTGTCCGATCCGTCCATCACCGCCTTGCGGAGCGCTTCCGCTTGTTCCACGGTGTTCACACCCAGGCGAGCCATGACGCCGCCCACTTGAATGAGCCGCCGGGTTCTTTCCTTCCTCTCCTTCTGCTGGTTGAGGGCTTCGAGCTTCTGGAGCTTAGCCCTGGCCTGTTTCACCTTCTCCTCGGCTTCTTTGATCCTGTCTTCGATGGTTTTCCCAGCCATATCTTCCTCCTCTTTCTCCATGCTACACACCACCGGAAGCGGCGGCAAGGCTAAGGGGCTT
>JAKAJA010000038.1 GCA_021814085.1 Acidobacteriota bacterium
GCGTTCCGGCCGGACGGGACCAAGACGGGGACCTCTTACGCCGGGCTGGTGGAGACGGCCACGGTGTATGGGATTCAGACGGGGCCCTCGGCGCAGTCGGACAGCAGCACGGTCTACGCGAAGGACGTCCTGGGGCGGCTGCTTTTGGTTCTGCCGCCGGCGGGGGCCAGCGCGGTCCACACCTACGACGGCCTGGGGAACCTGGCCCGGGTGGACCTGCTGGCGCTGGGCATGACGCCGCGGGAGGCGTGCGACGCGGTGCTGGGGCCGAACGGCGGGACCAATGCGCTGCTCGCGGGACAATCCACCCAGCACCGCTCGTTCACTTACGACGCCCTGGGGCGGCTGCGGCAGGCGAGCAACCCCGAGAACGGGACGACGAACTATCTGAAGTACGACTGCATCGGGAACCTGCTGGAGGCGCAGGACGCGAACGGCGCCGCGGCCTCCACATCCTACAAGCTCGTCAGCAGCTACGACGCCGTAGGAAGGCTCCTCTCCACCGTGAAAGCAGACGCCGCCACGGGCGCCGCGCTCTTCACCCTCATCGAGAACACCTACGACGACCTGAGCGCGACGAGCAACGCCCGCGGGCGGCTGACGAAGGCCCTCTCGCGGCAGGCGGCCGCCTCGGGCTCCCCCGCCTACGCGGCGCAGCGGTTCGAGTACAACGCGCTGAACGGGCGGCTCTCCTACCTGACGGTGGAGACGGACGCCTCCGGGGCGGCGACGCCGCTGGGGGCGGAGTTCAGCTACGACCTCTACGGCCAGGTGGCGGGCCAGGGGACGGTTCCCTTCGGGGTCCTCGGGAACAGTTACACCCACGGCGCGGTGACGGCGCGGTCGCTGGGGGGCATCCCGGTGATCCCGGCGATGAGCTACGACGCGGCGGGGATGCTGATGGAGACGGCCTTCGGCAACGGCTTCTCGCAGAGCGTTGCCATGGACGGCTTCTACCGGCCCGCCGGGTTTCGGTTGCAGGACAACGGCAGCGCGGCGCTCTGGGCGAACGGCTCGTACGCGGGGAGCGCGTATAGTTACGACGGAGCGGGGAACATCGCCTCGATCGGGGCGATGGGAGGCAAGACCGACAGCTTCCAGTACGACCTCCTGTCCCGGCTAACCAAAGCCACGGTGAACCGGACGGGCCAGGGCACGGCCCACGAGTACAGCTACGCCTACGATGTCTTCGGGAACCTGGTGAGCCGGAGCGAGGCGGTGCCGGCGGGATTCGCCAGCCTGAAGCAGTCGCTCTCGGTCCAGAACGCGGTGCCGGAGGCCATTGACGCCTACATCAAGCAGGTGAGCTTCACGGCCACGCTTGCGGCGGACGCGGCGGGGGTCACGAACAACCGCGCCGCCTCGGTCACGCGGGCGGGCGGGACGACGGGCGTCCCGGCGGTGAACGCGAACTACGTTTACGACGCGAACGGCAACCTGCTGGAGGACGAGAAGAGCGTCTACGCCTACGACGCGCTGAACCGGCAGGTGGCGGTCTACAACCTGGACGCGGCGCAGCCGAACCACCGCGGGGCGCTGGTCTCCCAGGCGTTTTACGATGCCGCGGGGGAGCGCGTTGCGCGGGTGACGTACGACGCCGCGGGGAAGGCGAGGGAGTTCACGGCCTATCTCCGGGACGGCGCGGCGGTGATCTGGGAGCACGCGGTCTCGGCGGACAACGCGGCGCCGGTGAGGGACAAAGCGTACGTCTACGCGGGGGGCAAGATGGCCTACGCGCAGGCCAAGACGCAGGTGCCGTTCACGGGGAGCGCCTACAAGCGGATTTTGGGCGGCGCAACGGGGACGCTGGGGCCGCCCGCGATCACGTTCGAGGAGGATGGGGAGGAAGCCAGAGCGGCGTTCACGGTGGCGAGCCTGACGGGGGACGTGACGGCCTTCGAGGCCAAGGTGGAGATGACCGCGCCGCCGCCGGGCCCGCACGAGGAGGAAGAAGACCACCACGGCGATGATGACTCCATCCAGGTCCAGCGGGTCACGCAACCCGCCGCCGGCTGGGGAACGGGAACCGTTGCCCTCTCCTTCGGTGACCTGAAGCCGGGCGCCACGTACTCCGTGACGTTCACGATCCGGACGACGGCGAACAGCCTGCCCATCCTCGGGCCGAGGACGGTCGTCCTGGAAACGGGTACCTTCACCGTCCCGCAGGCTCCCGCCGGCCCCCGCGCCTGGGCCCGCCACCACTGGGAGCACCGGGACGGTCAGCAGGAGGCCGAAGAAGACCTCACCGTCGGCTGGGAGAACGTGGAAACCGCCCCCAGCGTGGCGTACCTCGTGAGCGTGAGGACGGGAACCACCGAGACCGTCCTCACGCCCGGCCCCGTGGCCGGAACCTCGGTCACGCTGCCCGTGCGCTCTCTGCCGCTGCCTTCCAATGCCGCCTCCGGAAGCCTCATCGTCACGGCGTTAAACACGAGCGCCACCGCCCGGACCGCTGTCCCCGGAGGCATCACGCCCAACGTGGCCGTCCCGCCCAGCGTCCTCACCTCCGAACAATACTTCGCCACTGACCACCTCGGAACCGTGCGGGCCTGCTACACCGCAAACCCCGACGGCACCACGACCCTCCAGACGTCCGATTTTGAGCCCTTCGGCGCCGAGATCGTCCCCAACGAAGCCTGCGACAACACCCACCGCTTCACCGGCCAGGAACGCGACCCTGAAACCGGCAATGACAATTTCCATTTCCGCATGTACTCAGCCGGGATGGGGCGGTTCCTGAGACCGGACAGCATCATGGTTTCGTTAAAGGCTCCGCAATCTTGGAATCTCTATAGCTATGTTCTCGGCAATCCTGTCAATTTCAACGACCCTACGGGACACATGACTGCTCAACAGGGGCAGTCATTGTTCAAGAACAGCGCTAACGCCTTGGGTGGTGGCGACGACTGGTGGAACGACCCTGACCAGATGGCTAGGTTCAATTGGCTGAAGGCAATTCCTGGGGTACCAGACATCGAGGTCCCGACCTGGGGATGGGGCAAATCACTTGAAGGTATTGATATCCATACAGGGATTTACTTCGATATAGCCCTTGGTATGACCGACGCCGCAAAGAAAGGAGAGTATTCGAGGCTTCAGACCGAGGTTCTCGGTGCCGCCTTTGAGTCCTTTGGGGCCATAGGTATTACCTTCGACGTGTTCTACGGAGGCGATGTATCCATTACCATGAATCCTCCTGGCTCAAATGAACCTGCCAAAGTCTCGGCTGCAAACAGCGCGACGGTTCCTATTGTTCCTGGCAGCCTCAATATTGTAAGAACTGGCAATCCCAACTTGATTCCAACGCAGCTTGGAGCTTTCTTCATGAATGGGAGGACGGGTTGGATAGCGTTAGGGGGAAACGCCACCGCTTACACTGCAAGAGAGGAGTTGATGCATGCTCTAGGAGACCGATATCCCCTAGGCTTGAACACTTGGCATCACTACTCCTTCCGCGTGGATAGGGAGAACCTTCTTCTGTCAGTCGGAATCGTAGACCCGACAAATTTCGTTTTATATCGCCAATACGCCTATGCTTACGCGCAGGCGCGGTGAAGGAGCCTGTGTCATGGCAAAGTCGCTGCGTCAACAACTTCCTCAGATCATGATGTGGGTTGGTTTGGGCCTCGGTCTGCCAATCTGGGTGCATAGTCTTATAGATGCACTCAGGTACCCGTACGGCCTTAAGGGAATTGTCGCTGCGGTCAAAGAAGCGGAAATGTCCGTGAAGTTCTTGTCAGACGGAGAAGCCCTGTCTATTTGGGCGGGCTTCACCCTCATCCCTGCCATTCTGGCTACAATCGGCGCCTGGCTTCACTACCGTGCGAAAAAGCGACTTAAAGCCCCTGCCAACGTAGATGCATCATAAGGACGAGTTACCATATCCTTGTTATGCGCTGATCGGACCGCTGAAAATGAGGGGTGACGAAGCTACGGCGGATTCGGGAGGAAATAACCCGTGGGGCCGCTGTTTGTTGTGCAACCCTATCCCCCGCCTGCCCTGTGCGCGCGTTCGCTTGCGCACAGGCGGGGACTACTTGGCAACGGTTCGGTTGATTCCCAGGCCGGGGGGCGTACTCCGATGCCCCCGTTCGCGGCCCCTACCTACTCGGAGCCCATAACGGAGAGTGGGACATGGTATGGGTTCCTCTTACGTTAGAAGAGAAGAAGAAGAAAGCAATATCCGAAAAGTGTGCCAAGGGTGGCCGCATGAAGAAAGGCAGGTTAGGGCCAATTCGCACGGCACTGAACGCTGCGTTTCGGAAACTATACGGAGAGAACCGATGGCGTTATGGAGGGAAGCAAATCCACCCTAAGCGGCGTGGATGGCGGGACTATGACGATGAAGACACTGGACAGGAAGCTCAAGAGACGACGTGGCGCACCGTCACAACACTGTTCAAACTTGCGAGGGGCGGTGCCGAGAAAGCGATTAAACATCGGCGAATGGACACCGACGAGCATCGGGTCTATCTTGCAATGAGAAGGCATGGCATAAGAGTCTTGGCTGCGGACTTGAACGAAGTAACTCTAGACCTGAAGGGCGAGAGAAAAGTAATGAAAGTGAAGCCTCTTGTAGATGGATTCTGGCAGTACCTCGAAAGAGAAGTGGACACCAAGAAAGAGATCAAGAAACTGCTCCGCTGGCAAGAGTGGACTCTAAGGCACGACTACCCTGAAAGAGTAAGTGGGGAAGTGTCACCCAAATAAGAAAGCGTATTTATCAGTCACTTACTGATGCAGCATATGCGGAAGACGCTGATTTTCGATCTTAACCACACTCCCCGTGAATCGTAGGTACCGCTTGACTTTCATCGCTTGTTAACGTATATTGCAGGGGGGTAGAAGTGTGCCCGAGCCCGGCCAAAGTGCCGGGCTTTTGTGTTTCTGATGCCACAGAATAGGGTCCCTGACGGGACCCTTTTTTTATGCCCGGAAGGGCGGAAGGAGGTACTGATGGATTCAGACAGGATCATGAACACGATGGAAGCGGCGGGCTTTCTTCGGCTGAGTATTCCCGCGCTGTACATGGCGTGCGAGCGAGGACAGGTCCCGCACATTCGTTTCGGGCGGCGGCTCCGATTCCGCAAGTCGGACTTGGACAGGTTCCTTGCCGAGCGAACGGTCCAACCCCTCGAAGCTCCAAGCTCCGACGGCACGCGGGGGTGAAGCCATGCGACGAATGAAAAAGGCCCCCCGCCGGGGGCCTGGCGCTGCGGACGTGGCCCAAGCCGTTCGGGGCGCGTCATGAGCGCGGCGCTTGAGCATGTCCTCGCCGTTCTGCTGGCGGCGGGCAAGAAGCCTGTACGCTCAGGGGACAGAATCACGGCGCAGTGCCCGGCCCACGACGACGCCAACCCCAGCTTTTCGGCGTGGCTCAAGGCAAGCGGATGGGTGGGGGTCAAATGCTTCGCGGGGTGTTCCGAGTCAGTGCTCTTGTCGGCCCTTCGGCTCGAAGCCCGGGACCTCGGCCCGGAGAGGAAGGGAACTGCGCGCCACGTTGCCCTAGAAACCGTGAAGGGTCCGGCTCTCGTCCATTCATCCTCACCCCAGACCCTCGCGGCATTCTGCGAGGCCCGGCGCCTGGACCCGGCGGCCCTCGCGTCACGGTGGAAGGTGGAAGAGAGACCCCACGCCGGGCGCCCGGCCCTCTTCTACCCTACGCGCGTCGGAATCTCGCGGGTGAAGTACCTTGACGGCGCACCGCCGAAGTATCGGTGGGCGGAGAAGGGAGGAAAGGCCCACTGGTACGGGCTCCCCGAGGCCCGGCGGAACGGTGGCCCGGTCCTCTACCTTGTCAACGGCGAGCCCTCGGTCTGGGCGTGCGAGCTTCGGGGCGTGCCCGCCGTCTGCCCGTGCGGCGAGGGAGTAACCCTCAGTCCCGCCATGCTCGAAGACCTGAAGGGCTCCGGCTTCGAGCGGTTCGCCGTCTGCTACGACCTCGACGCAGCGGGGCGACACGGCGCGCGTGCGGCGGTGGAGGCGCTCCAGGCGGCGGGGCTCTCCGTCGTGGCGCTCGAACTCCCGGCGGACCTCGGGCCGGGCGGCGACGTGGACGACCTCCACCGGCGGGTAGGCGCGGACCTTCGGGCCGCCCTCGAAGCATTGCCCGAATTGAAAGAGCCTGTCCCCCAGGCCGCCGGGGAGCGGAAAGAGAAGATAGCGGGCAAGCAAGGCCAGAAGGTGCTTCTCGAAGATGTAGAACCGTGGGACCAAGAGGTTGACGGCGCGGACTTGCTCCATGAGATCGTGACGACCTTTCTCCGTTTCGTTGCCATGCCCGAAGAAGACGCAGTAGCTGCGGCGCTTTGGGTTCTACATGCCCACGCCCAAGAGGCTTTTTTCGTTTCGCCCATTCTGGCTATCACGAGCCCGGAGAAGCGGTGCGGAAAAACCACGCTTCTCTCTATCATCAAAGGCATGAGTCCCCGCGCGCTACCGTTTTCAAACTGCACTCCGGCGGTTCTGTTTCGCGCGGTGGAAAAATTCCGGCCCACCGTCTTGATAGACGAGGCTGACACGTTTCTCCGTGGAAAGCAGGCGGACCCTGAACTTCGGGGACTCATTAACAGCGGACACACGCGCACGGCGGCCTTTGTGCTGAGAACAGTGGGAGACTCTCACGAGCCCGTCAAGTTCACTACATGGGCTCCGAAGGTCATATCTCTTATTGGCAATCTGCCCGAGACATTGGAGGACCGGTCCGTTGTGCTACGCATGAGAAGGCGGGCGGCGCATGAAAGAATTGAGCGGCTGCGTGCGGACAGACTTTCAGAACTGTCACCCATTGCGAGGAAGGCGGCCCGGTGGGCAGCGGACCATTTCGACACACTCAAGGAAATGGACCCGCTTGTACCCGATGAAATAGTTAGTGACCGTGCGCAGGATAATTGGCGACCCCTTCTCGCCATTGCCGACGCGGTGGACGGACCCTGGCTCAAGCGAGCCCGGCGCGCGGCGGTATCACTCAGTAGCACGGAAAGCGCTGTGGAGTCCTATGGGGTGCTCTTGCTTCAGGATATCCGGGAGGTATTCGAGAGAGAGCAAACCGACCGGCTATCATCTTTCGAGATTATCCGCGCCTTGACGGACCTAGAGGAGCGCCCTTGGACCGAATATCACGACGGCAAGCCCCTCACCCCGCCACGGCTTGCAAAGATGCTCCGCCCCTTTGAGATTACCCCCTATACGATCCGCACAGAGGGGAAGACGGCCAAGGGATACCACAGGGAAAAGTTCAAGGATGCGTGGGGGCGTTACCTTGGGGGAGTACTTCAAAGCGTAACACCGTCACAACCCAAGCCAGACAAGGACTCTGGCGTTTTTCAAAGCGTAACACAAGAAAGAGTGTTACGGCACGAAAAAGCCCCAAAACCCCCGCCAATAAAGACTTGTGACGCTGTTACGGCTCAGGGTAGGGGGGGACCGGACGAAAGCGCGTTTTGGGAGGTGTGAACATGGGCGCGGCGGCTGATCTTCTTTCCGAACTGACGGCGGCGGGCGTGACCGTGACCCGCAAGGGGGACCGGCTCCGGCTGGCTCCGCCCCAGGCCGTGTCCGCGTCTCTGCTTGTGGCCGTGCGGGAGAACAAGGCCGCCTTGCTCCGGCTCGTGCCCGAACCCGCCCCCGTGCGGTGCTTCACTTGCCACGGCGCCGACTTCTGGCGCGGGCTTGTCCACTACACCGATGGAACCCAGGCGCCCGGCCCCTGGGTGTGCCGGAGATGCCACCCCCCCGGCGACCCATGCCGAATGTTCCCCACCCTTTGACGCCCCATCGAAAGGAGCGTGACGGATGCCATTCAAAGATGCCGAGCGACAGCGCCGGGCCGTGAGGGATTCCCAACGGCGGGCCCGCCTTGCAAAGACGGGGCACCCCGCCCGTGAAACTAAAGCCCCGGTCCTCCCCGCCCTGAAGCCCCTTCGGTTCAGGACCGCAAAGGACATTCTCACGGCGCTTGACGCCCAGGTGGCGGCCGTCTCGACCGATAACCACCTATCCACCATCGAAAGAGCGCGGGGCGTGGCGATGCTGGCGGGGGTGGCTCTGCGGGCGTTCGAGATTCATGACCTCGCAGAGCGCCTTGACCGCCTGGAGCGCGAGGCCCCGAGAAAGAGAGGTGCGGAGTGAGATTGCGTGCCCGCGTTGCAGCCCTGGAGGCCCGCTCAGGAGGGAATGTTGATATGGAGACGCGCGCAATGCGCGCCTTCGACAGGGAATGGATTGCCCTCATGTTTCCCGAACTGGAACTGCCCGCCGAGGGAGAGTCCTACATGAAATGGTATGCGCGCGTCCTCAAGCCCTGGTACAAAGCGGGTGGGATGCAATGTAGGCGGGAGAAGGAGTCTGTGGCCCGGCTCGTATCTCCCCCCAGGAGAGAGGAGGAAATATAGACATATATTCTTCTTATCGGACGTAGCCTGATAGCGAAGCAGTTGCATAAGCCATGAAATAAGCCTATACTTCGTATAGGCTTCAAGCGGAGGCCGGGAATGGAAGAAAAGAGAGACAGACTGGCGAGCGCGAAGAAAGCAGCGGAGGCGTTGCGGGCGGCCCTGCCCGAACCCGCGCCCAAGCGGACGGAGAAGTTTCTGCTTGCCATGACGCCCGCAGAGAAGGCCCGCCTGGTGTCCTACGCTGAGGAGACGGGGGAGCCCCTCGCCGCGGCCGCGCGGAACCTGATCCTCGCGGCCCTCACCACCTTGGGGAAGTGACCGTGGAAACTCCTTCCCCCCAGGCCGCCCCGGTGGCGGCCACCATCGAAGGCATTGCCGCGCCCACGGGCAAGGGGGCCCGTCCGGGTGCGTTCGGAGTAGAGAGGAGGTGCATGGACCCGGAGAAGAAATGGCGGAAGATCGAGCCCGGCCTTTATGAACTTCCGGCGGGCAAGGACGGGAAGCCCCGGTACGCGGCGGAATGGCTCTTCAGGGGGCGAAAGGTACGGCGGCGCTTTAGGACCGTCACGCTTGCGCGTCAAAGCCTGTACGCGGTGCGGGGGCAAATTGTTGAGGGCCGGTACATTGACCGGAGAAAGGAGGCCCCTACGGTGAAATTCGAGGAGGCGGTGAAACGCTTCCTTGAATGGAGCGAAGTCAACACGCGCCCTTCGAGTCACAAGAATGACAGGATGAACGCGCCACTGTGGACGGCTTCGCCTTACTTCGCGGGCAAGTCTCTCTCGCAGATCACACCAACCGATATCGAACGCTTTCGGCTCGAACGGCTTCGGGACGTAGACCGGCGCGGTCCTTCCCTTTCGGGGCTTCTCTTGCTCGCGGGCAAGCTCTACCACGACAGGACCGGAAAGACCCTCAAGGGGGACCGGCGGGAATTGGCGCGCCTCGCCCTCGGGGATCTCCTGAAACAATATTCAGGAACGAGGATCAAGGAAGCCCTCGCGTGGTATTTCCAAAGGCCAGGGGCCCCCAACCTTGCCCGCTTGGGGCAGGAGCTTGCGGCGCGGGCGCGGACGCCCGAACCGGCGCGGCGAGGCCGCCCCCTCACCAAGAGGACGGTGGATGTTTCCCTCGCCCGCCTCAAGAAACTCTTTTCTCTCGCCGTGGAATGGGGCCTCGTGGACAAGAGCCCGGCGGCGAAGGTGAAGCTCTTGAGGGAAGATGAACGCCGGACCCGTTACTTGACCGAAGAGGAGGAAGCCCGGCTCTTGGCGGTGGCCCCGCCCTCGCTCGCTCGCGTCGTACGCTTCGCCCTTGCTACTGGTATGAGGCGCGGGGAAATTCTCGGCTTGCGCTGGCAAGACGTTGACTTTAGGAACGCCGTGGCGGTTATCCCGGCGGCGCGGGCGAAGGGAAAAAGGGACCGGCCCGTTCCATTGAACGCGGTGGCCCTTGCGCTCGTCAATGAACTGCCACGATGCCTTGACCGTTCGGCCCCTGTTTTTGGCAACTCGAAGGGCAACACGAACGAGAACCTTGAAAGGGAGTGGCGGCGCACCCTCGCCCTCTCAGGCGTTGAGGACTTCCGGTTTCACGACTTGAGGCATACCTACGCTTCGAGGCTTGTCATGCGGGGCGTTGACCTCGCCGTCCTGAGAGAGCTTTTGGGACACCGTGACTTCGAGACGACACTTCGTTATGCTCACCTTGGACCCTCGCGTTTGAGGGACGCGGTGGCCCTTCTTGAACCCCTTGCCGAAAAACAAATCGGTAAACTTTCGGTAAACATTTTCCCCCAGAGTGAGGAAGCCCCCCAACGCCAAAGGGAGCAACTCAATGAGAAATAAGGGGGGTATAATGGTGCGCCCGGCGAGATTCGAACTCACGACCTTCGAGA